>JAGXIA010000042.1 GCA_024635885.1 Helicobacteraceae bacterium
AGCGAGTGAACCTGAGGGTGTATTTGATGAAGTTGCTACTGAAGGTGTGAGATCTTGGAAATTTACTCCAGGTGAATATAAAGGCAAAGCTGTAAAAGTTTGGGCAAAACAGAAAATCAGATTTGATTTTCAATAAGAGATGACTATGAAAATATTTTTAACTATACTACTAACACTATTTATGACAACGGCAATTTTGGCAGACGAGAAGAAACCTAAAGATGAAGTTGATTATATAACACTTGGAACAATCCTCTTAAAAGATGGATATTATTCACGTGCAAATGATGCATTGAATAATGTAGATTTACAAGATAAAGCAGTTGATAAAGTACAATACTACACTTTAGAAGGTTTAGTAAAGTCAAAACTATTGCAATATGAAGAATCAAATAAAAATTTTTATTTGGCCATTGAGAGTGGACAGACTAAAAAAAGCGTTTTTATCTACATTGCTCAAAATAGCTTTAAATTGCAAAAATATGAAGATGCTATAAAAGCTTTAAATAATGCAAAAGAGTTACTCCAAGCTCAACCAAGACTTATGGCTTTAAAAGCAGAGTGCTTTTATAGACTCAAGGATTATAACTCTGCACTTAGTACTTTAGAAAGTGTAAATCAAATACACCCGACTTATTACGATGCATATAAACAAAGATTTGCCTATTTAGTGCCATTAGGTTTATACCAAAGTGCCTTAGATGATGCCAATGTTTATATGAAAAATGCAAAGCCAGATGAAAAGGTAACTATCTCTTTTATTAGTGCACTTAGAAAAGCAAAACAAACCAACAAAGCAATCCTACTCGGTGAAAATGCACATTTATTATATCCTCGAAATGCAACATTAACTGTTTTACTGGCAAGTTTATATATTGACAAAGATATGATTCAAGCCGCAGCAGATCTGTTTGATAAAGCATCACTCTTAGATAGAAAATATATTAAAGACTCTTCAGAGATGTTTAGACGGGCAAAAGAATATATTCAAGCTTTATATAAAAATTCTCAAATTTTAGATTCAAAAGAGAAGTATAAACAAAAAATTGCAATTTATTTAGAGTTTGGAAACTATGAAAAAGTTGCTGCTACAGAAAGCGCCCTTACAAGAAACGGTTTATTAGAAGACCAAAATATCGTATATGCTTTAGCGTATTCATATTATATGATTCGCGAATTTGATAAGTGTGAGTTTTATTTGAAAAAAATAACAAAAACAAATTTATTTCAAAAAGCGATTGAGCTGAGAAAAAATATGAACAAATGTAAAAACAACCATTGGGAGTGCACATTATGAGATATATACTGATAGTTTTACTATTTTTAACTTCTGTCTATTCTGCAGAATTTGGAGATATATCTGTAGTAGTAATAAAAGATGGAAAACCCCTTGCCAAGCAAGAGCTCATTATCTTTAAACTTATTAATGAAGAAAATAGCAAGAGTCTAGATTCAAAGACTAAGATTGTAGCCCTAACAGATGAAGATGGTTACTTTTATTCAAAGATGCAAGTCGGAGAATACCAGATTCAACTTGTTGCAAAAGAAAATGGTACTCCTCAAGCATTTATAAGAAAGAATATACTTGTTGAAGCTAATAGGGAATCTCAAGTGATTGTTTCTTTGAAAAAAGATAATTCATTGGCGTTTATTGATGCAGAAGCTCCTGAAAATAAAAATATTACAAAAGTAGATACTAATAAAACTATTGAAACCGGAATAGTCCTTTTGACTTTGGGCTCTACAGAAGATAAGAAAAAAGTTGCTGGGGCGACAATCTATGTTAAAGGGCAAAGTACTGAAGCTAAAACTGATAAGAATGGTTTTGCTGAGTTAAAACTTCCAGTCGGGGAGCAAATAATCTCTGTAATTCATCAAGATTACAGTGCACAAACAATCAAGGTTACAGTTATCGCAAAAGAGGATGTTACAAAGTTTGTAGAACTTTCACCTGCTGCGATGGAACTTGCAGAGTTTGTTGTTTTAGCCCCACATATTGAGGGGAGTGTCACAGCTTCAATCAGTGAAGCGAGAAACAGTGATGCAGTTGGGAATGTCCTTGGTGCAGAACAGTTTAGTAAAAGTGGTGACAGTAGTGTCGCATCGGCATTAAAACGTGTCAGTGGTATCACAATCGTTGGTGGAAAATATGTTTATGTAAGAGGTCTTGGAGACAGATACTCAACTGTAATGCTAAATGGTTTGCATATACCTTCTCCAGAGCCTACAAAAAGAGTAGTTCCTTTAGATATGTTTCCTACTTCTGTGGTTGAGAGTATTACTATTCAAAAGTCTTATACAGGGGATATTCCAGGATCATTTGGTGGCGGAACAGTACTTATTAAAAGTAAGGATATCCCAAAAGGTAATGATGGTTACGCTTCATTAAGTTTAGAAGTGCTTGCAAATGACTCAACGGGAAAAAGCGTTACTACTAATAGTGATAATGCAGTACCCCTACCTGGCAGCGCTTTAATAGGTGGAAATCTTGTTTCAGGACAAGCTGTAACTAATGATGTGTTGAATAACAGAACCTTAAACCATGAAAATGCAACGCTTCAACCTGGCAAGAAAGTTCAAATTTCTGCAGGAAAAAGCTATCAACTGAGTGATGATTTTTCTCTTGGAGCAACAGGTACTTTCTTTTATAAAAATACTTCAGATAGTGATCATATTGATAACAAAAAATATTTTTATGATCTAAATTCACAGACAGTTGATTTAGATGTAGCTATTAGTACTGACGTAGCTAAATTTAATACCGAAGTTGGCGGAATGGTGAATCTTGGAATGAACTACTTTGAAAATAATAGTATTAAATATACATTCTTTACAACTGAAAAAATAACTGACAGTACAACAATATCTTCGATAGACTACACAGCTGCACAAGAAAATAGAGAAAAAACATATTATGAACATGTTGTTAGCAGATTAGCATCGCATCAGCTTACTGGAACAAACGATTTAAGATTTTCTGATTCAACAGATGGTTATTTTGACAATCTTAAAATAGATTGGGCATTTGAAAACTCTCAGGCAAACAGAGATGAGCCGGGAACTGTAGATTATAATTATATACATGAGACTTCTGGGCTTAATTGGGATAGACAGGTTTGGTATTATTACTTTATTTTAGATGACAAAGTTAATAATTATAGAGCTGATTTCACTTTACCTTTTAAATTGAATGACAATGACAACTATACTAAAGCAGGTCTCTTTTTATATAATAAAAGTAGAGACTTTGATAGTAGAAGATTTTATATGGGTAGCAATAATTTTGATCCTATGCCTGAAGATATAGACACTATTTATAATAAGTATGCAAATGATCTCTATTTCACCTCTTCGTTTAGAGATACTGACTCTTATAAAGCAACACAGGATGTTACAGCTTTGTATGTTAAGCAACTTATTTCTGTAACGCATGACTTTGATATTATTGCCTCTGTTAGGCAAGAAAGCTCTTCTCAACAATTAACTGATGCTGAGGCAGTCTATTCTCCACTTGAGACTTCTGACTTGTTTCCAAGTTTAGGTTTAACCTATAGATTCGATAATGATGATATGCAAATAAGATTAGCGTATGCTACAACTATTAGTAGACCCGATTTTCGTGAATTTAGTAATAGTAGATATAAAGATCCTGTTACTGAAGATATAGTTTTTGGTAATCCAGATTTAAAAGCTACCTATATCAATCATTTAGATTTGAAATATGAGTGGTATCTATCAGCAGATGAAGTATTTTCCTTTGCTCTCTTTTCCAAAGAGTTTACAAATCCAATTGAAAAAGTTTTGCAACCAGATAATTCACAAGGTGGTATTAATCAAGTTACGTATCAAAATGCAGATGCCGCGACAAGTAATGGTATTGAAATAGATTATAGAAAAAGGTTTGGATTCATTGATGAAAGCTTAGATAAGGTTCTTTTTGCAACGAATGTAGCTCTTATAGATTCAACTATTAAACTTAATAGTGACCCTGACAATACATTTACAAGCAGACTAACTACGAAAGAGAGAGCGATGCAGGGGCAATCACCATATGTGATTAACTTGACACTTGGTTATGATGATGTAGACAGTGGTAATAGTGCCTTATTTCTCTTTAATCAAATTGGCGAAAGAATTGTATCTTTGGGATCTGATAAAAATGAAGACATCTACGAACAGCCATTTGCTAAACTTGATTTTGTAACAAAGTGGACATTGAGTGAAAAAGAAAAAGATGATTGGTTTTCATATTCTTTAAAATTTAAAGCTGAAAATTTATTAGATAGCTCCTTGGAATTTACTCAAGGAGAAAATACAACGAGCATTGTAAAGCCTGGCAGGTATTACTCTTTAAAATTTGATATTAAATATTAAAATATATGTTACACATTAGAGGACAAAATGAAAGAGCAAATACTTATCATTGATGATAACAAGGATATCTTAGAACTGCTAGAGTACAATCTAAGCAGTGCTGGATACGAAGTTATAGGTTTATTGAATACAAAGAATGTAAGACAAATAATCTTAGAAGAAAATATAGACCTTATTATTATAGATAGATGTTTGCCTGGAGTTGAAGGGAGTCTCTATATTGAGATGTTAAGAAGTGAAAATATTGATATTCCTGTTATATTTTTATCTGCAAAAAATTCTTTACAAGACATCAAAGATGGACTCACAGTAGGGGCAGATGACTACCTCACAAAACCTTTCGATATGGAAGAACTTTTACTACGTGTAAAAGCTGTACTTAAACGCTATAAGAAAGAGAGTCTTAGTGGTGCACATGCTATAGAGCATAGAGATATTAAACTTTATTTAAATCTTAATACTGTAATTATAGAGTCTGCTGAAATTACTTTAACAAAACGAGAGGCTGCCTTACTTAAAATTTTCATAGTGAATAAAAATCATGTTTTAGATAGAGACTTTTTGCTGAAAAATATTTGGCATGATGCAGAACATATAAATTTAAAGACAATTAATGTAGCTATAAGCAGATTAAAAGAGAAGATAGATCCAAGTGGAGAAAAGGATTATATAAAGACAGTAAGAGGTGTTGGGTACATTGTACAAACATAGTGGGAATAGGTTTATTCCCTGAGTGTAAGCTCATCTCTCAATATACTACAACTCGTTTAAAACATTTATTTTAAATAATATATCTTCTAAATTTGTAAAATCTATGTGAACTAAATATAACTCATCTTGAGTATTGGAGGATTTATAGACTCTAAAACTATTTACTTCACCTAAATAGTCTGCATCAAATTTGCTCTCTGCTGGCAACTCATAACTCAAAAGATTTTTTAGTGATTCCACTCTGTACAACTTTTTCTCTTTCACTATGTAAGTTATAAATGGGTTGTAACGTTTATGTATAGAGTTTGAACTTTGCAAAATTACAAAATCTTCAACTTCTTCCCTGTTCTCTATTTTAGTTGAGTCGTGTAGAGCTAAAGAGAAGTCGAGGTATAAAACTTTTTTTAGCTTTTGCACATCTGTGAGAGTAGCTAGTTCTGTTTTTAGTATTTTATTTGATAAATTAAGAGACGAATAACTTTTATACAAAAAAATCATCATTATTGAGAGTATACTAATTGATATCATTACTTCTATAAGGGTAAAGGCCCGTTTTGATAATCTCATTGAACTCTCAGCCTCAATAACGCTGCAGATGACCTATTAGTCTTTATTATACTCTGCCCAATCTCTATAATCATATTTGAAGTATTTTCAACATCATTTACAGTTTTGTCATTGCTATTTTGTTCACCCATATCTAATTGTTCCAGCTCTTTATAAATTATCTCTGCTTTCATACTTTTAAGCTCTCTTCTTAGGTCACTGCGTAAATCAAATTCACGGAGCAAATCATTAATAACCACACTTTTATTTTCAAAACCGTAGTCATCGTTTCCTATTAGAAGTGAAGCATGCTGGTTTGCCTTTGTCTGTTGTTTGAGTGAAGAGAATATATGAGTGTTATTTGCATACATCTGTATTAAAGCCATTATAACCACAGAAATAATCATAACTGCCACCATAACCTCTATAAGAGTAAAAGCATTTTTTGAATTTATATTTGCCTGCTTATGCATTCCCCAAACCAATACGAATTGCTTCATCTAAAGATGTTTCGCCTGCCAACAACATTTTTCTAAGTTGTGTAGATATTGTTTTTAGTCCCTGTTTTTCAAGAGCTTCACGAATGCTCTGCTCATCTGTTGTTGATTTGAGTACATGGCGTATATTATCGTTCATAACTAAAAGTTCACCGATTGAGCAACGGCCGACATAGCCACTATATCCACAGGCCTTACATCCGCATGCTTTATATATTTTTGCACCCACATCAATCTTGTAATCAATTGCAAACTCTTCAGCGATTATGTCCTCTTCTTTACATTCATTGCATATGACACGAACAAGTCTTTGGGCTAAGATTCCCAAAAGAGAAGAAGAAATTAGAAATGGTTCTATACCCATATCTGCTAGCCTAGAAATAGTGGCAGCTGCTGAGTTAGTATGCAGAGTTGAAAAAACCAAGTGTCCTGTAAGAGCCGCACGAACTGCTATGTTTGCTGTCTCTTCATCACGGATTTCACCAATCATAATAACATCGGGATCTTGACGGAGAATGGAGCGCAGTGCAGCTGCAAAGGTGAGCCCTACTTTTTCATTTACCTGAATCTGAGAAATACTGTCTGACTTATACTCAACTGGATCTTCAACTGTTAAAAGCTTTTTAGTCGGCTCTTCAACCTCTCTTAAAAAAGAGTGAAGAGAGGTTGTTTTACCGCTTCCCGTAGGACCGGTCACAAGAATAATACCGTGAGATGAGCGAAGAAGTTTTTGAACCTCTCCTATGAGCGAATTGTTAAACCCAAGTTCATGAATTTTAGGGATTTGAGAACTTTGCATAAGCAGTCTCATAACAACGCCCTCTCCATAAAAAGTTGGCAAAGTAGATACACGAATATCTAAAGTTTGACCGGCTATTTTAATCTGTGTTCTACCATCTTGGGGTATTCTTTGCTCAGAAATATCAAGGTTCGATATAACTTTAATACGGCTAACAATCAGTTTTACTATTTTTTTATCAAGGTCGGCATTTTTTATTAGCATGCCATCTACTCTAAATCTAACTTCACCACGTTTTTCTTGCACTTCTATATGAATATCTGAAGCTCTTTTTTTAACAGCCTGATAAAAAAGAGCATTTACAAACTTAATAATCGGTGCAGATTCCTCAGAAGTTAAAATATCTGATGATGTTCTCAAAAAATCTGTTAAGGAGATATCGTTTTCACTCTCTTCATTGGAGTCTTCTTGCATAGTCTCCATCGTTTTGTCAGAACGAAGTTCTAAAAAATGATTGTATAATCTCTCATAAGAGTCTTCATCAAGCATATGCAGTGGATAGTCAGTATTTAGTTTAGTGTAGTAGTTAGTCGATTCACTCAAGTATCTCTCACATGTAAAAGCACAAACTTCCCCATCTAATTCACTAAATAATAAAAAGTTTTTTACACTTATATCGGTAATAATATCTGAAGGTTCGTAAACTTCTAATTTTAAATTATGAAGAGGTTCTAAATTCAGCATATCAATTAGTCTCTATCTTTTTATCTTGAACTTCTCTCTTTTTTTGCTCAAGCCCTTCTGTTTTAATTCTCTCAAATACTTCTTGATTATAATCCTCTTGTATTTTTGAAAGTTGCCCTAAATCTTTTTGAAGTTGTGATAACTTTTCACTTTTATCTATAACGTATGGAGTCAAAATCACTACTAAGTTGTCTTGTTCCTCTGTTGTAGAAGTAGATGAAAAAAGCCACTCGCCTATCCACGGGATATCTCCTAAAAGAGGTACTTTATTAACAGAATCTCTCTCATAGCTTTTTACAAGTCCACCAATAATTATGCTTTCACCATGACGCAGGATAGCTTGAGTTTTTACTTCTTGTTTGGAGGTGACTGGTTGACCGGTAGCATTATTGCTCCCATCATCTAAAATATTTTCCAGTATTGCTTCAACATCAAGAGTAACTTTAGCAGTTGAAGAAACACGAGGTTTTATTTTCAGAGTTAAACCGACATCCTCTCTCTTATAACTACTAGTAAGTCCGCTTACAGCTGCAGTTGATGTTACTGTACCCGTGGAGACAGAGATAGTCTTACCTACGTATATAGATGATTCTTTATTGTTGACACAAAGAATAGATGGGTTTGAGATAGACTTAGATGCACCATTTGTTTCAAGAAAATCTATAGCTGCGCCTAAAGCGAAACCTTGTGTTGCACCGGAACCTATAACTGATGAAGCAAGTTCTGCTCCTACTATACCTTGAACTGGCGCACCACCAAAATTTGCAGCAAAAGAGTAGAGACCTTCCGATGTTAAGGAAGCTCCATCAAAACCATACTTGACACCTAACTCTGATGCGTTGTTTTTATTGATTTCTATTATTCTAGCTTGTACATAAACCTGATATTTCTCTTTATCCAACTCATCAATAATGAGTTTAATGCCACCTATGACTGAAGGCTCTCCAATGGCTATAATTGCGTTTATCTCTTCACTGGCTGATACATTTGGTTTCATTGCAGGATCTGAAAAAACCTGTTTAGAAATTATTTCAGTTAAACTGGCTAAGACCGATTTTGCATCAGAATTTTTAAGTTCAAAAATATTTACTGTGTTGCTTACATTTGACTCTATATCTAATTTTTGAACCAGACGCTCTACTTTATCAACATTCACTTTATTTCCAACAACTATA
>JAGXIA010000043.1 GCA_024635885.1 Helicobacteraceae bacterium
ATGATACGAAAATTAGATAATTTGAAAGAATTATCACAACAGGTAAATAGCTTATAACTTAAGGAATATATATGATCTTAGATTGTGCAATTGTTGGTGGTGGACCTGCTGGACTTACTGCTGGACTTTATACTACACGTGGTGGCTTAGAAAATGTAATAATGTTTGAAAAAGGTATGCCTGGCGGGCAAATTACCAACTCTTCTGAAATAGAAAACTATCCTGGTGCAACAGGTGAGATTACGGGTATGGAGTTAATGGATCCATGGCCTGAACAATGTCAAAAATTTGGTCTTAAACATGAGATGGTAAACGTAACTCGTGTTACCAAAACTGACAAGCTATTTACTATACATAAAGAAGATGGAACGACTACTGATGCACATAGCGTAATCATCGGAACTGGTTCATCTCCTCGTCGAGCAGGTTTCAAAGGTGAAGATGAACTTTTTGGAAAAGGTGTCAGTACATGTGCAACTTGTGATGGTTTTTTCTATAAAGGAAAAGAAGTCGCAGTTATTGGTGGTGGTGATACAGCACTCGAAGAAGCACTCTACTTAGCTAAAATTTGTAAAAAAGTTTACTTGGTTCACAGACGTGACACTTTCCGTTCAGCTCCAAATACAATTGAGCGAATAAAAAGAACTGAAAATATAGAGTTGGTTTTAAATTCATCCCCAGAAGAAGTATATGGTGATAAAATGGGTGTGACTGGCTTAAAAGTAAAAAATAAAGAGGGAGAAATTCGTGATATTTCTGTTCCAGGTGTATTTACATTTGTTGGAAATGATGTAAATAATCAAACTCTTATTCAAGAAGACGGCAGCTTTTTATGTGATATGAACGATCAAGGTCAAGTTATAGTTGACATTAGTATGAAAACTTCTGTACCTGGGCTCTTTGCAACTGGTGACATGAGAATAGCTGCTCCAAAACAAGTAGTAAGTGCAGCTGGAGATGGTGCTGTTGCAGCTCTTCAAGCAATTTCATATGTAGATGAGCTATTAAACCATTAATTACTCTGTTAAGGGTTATTAAAGCTAGCTTCTTATAAAGCAAAATATATACAAGGTGAAATTATTATGATAAAAGTTGGTGTTTTTGGTGCAAGCGGTAGAGTTGGTAAACTTTTACTAGAAGATTTAAAATTAACTGCGGATATAAGTGTAAGCAGTGTTTATGTACGTAATAGTTTAGATTTTTCCATAGATCCGTCTATTTTAGTTACTGCAGACATGAAGTCATTTCTAAATGCAGCTGATATTATTATAGATTTTTCACTTCCTGAGGCCTGTGAAACTCTTCTAGAAGAAGCAATTAAAACACCAAAACCTTTGGTCATAGGAACAACTGGATTAAACCCTCATCAGTTAAATCTTTTAAAACAAGCGAGTGAGCTTATGCCCATTCTATATGCGACCAACATGTCCCTTGGTGTGGCTCTTTTAAATAAGTTAGTCTATCAAGCATCAGCTGCACTCAAAGATTTCGATATTGAAATTGTAGAGATGCATCATAAACATAAAAAAGATGCGCCGAGTGGTACTGCACTTACTCTAAGTGAATCTGCAGCGAATGGCAGAAATCTTGATATTGACAAGGTTCGAGTAAGTGGTAGAGACGGGAATATAGGTGCACGGACTAAAGATGAAATAGCAGTCATGGCTCTACGCGGTGGAGACATCGTTGGTCGCCATACTGTTGGTTTTTATAATGATGGAGAGTTTTTAGAACTTAATCATACAGCAACTTCTAGAAATACATTTTCTAAAGGTGCTATTAGAGCTGCTCAATGGTTATCTCAAAAAGAAGCTGGTCTCTATTCAATATCAGACTGTTTAGAGTTATAAAGAAAGACTTTAAATTGTCTTTAAAACGTGCCTTTTATAGCTTATAAATGAAAAGTAACCTCTATTTTACTTTCATTTTAGTATAATTCGCTCATTAAAATAAGATGTATTCATAAGGAAGCTATTTTGTTAGAAAACGTAAATGAAAAATGTGCGGTTGTAGGTATTTTTGGTCACAAAAAGGCTTCTAAACTAGCTTATTTTTCTCTTCATGCACTTCAGCATCGTGGACAGGAAGCTGCTGGTATAAGTTCTTCAGATGGTGAAAAACTTAAGACGATTAAAGACCGTGGCCTGGTTATGCGAGTTTTTAATGAAGAAAAGCTCGCCACACTAAGTGGAACAAACGCTATTGGTCATACACGCTATTCTACAGCTGGTGATGATTCAATATTAGATGCTCAACCAGTATTTGCCAGATATGATCTTGGTGAAATGGCTATTGTACATAATGGAAATTTTACAAATGCTGATGAAGTCAGAAGTGATCTTATTAAAAAAGGTGCTATTTTCCAAACTTTTATGGATACGGAAAACCTTATTCATCTCATTGCAAAAAGTGAAAAAGAAAAACTTGTAGATAGAATTATAGATGCTACAAAAAGAATTGAAGGAGCATTTTCATTAGTCTTTCTAAGTAGAACAAAAATGTTCGCTATGCGTGATCGTTACGGATTTCGTCCTCTTAGTTTAGGTAGAATTGCAAACGGCGGCTATGTAGTCGCCAGTGAAACCTGTGCTTTTGACTTGATAGGTGCCGAATTTATTCGTGATGTGGAACCTGGAGAACTTCTTATTTTTGAACAAGACAAAGCACCAATTTCTATTAAAGTATTTGAACCGATACCTAAGAGATGTATCTTTGAATATGTCTACTTTTCTAGACCTGATTCTAAAGTATTTGGTCAAAGTGTTTACCAAATGAGAAAAAATATGGGCGTAGAACTCTCTAAAATAGCCCCAATAAAAGCAGATATGGTAATCCCTGTTCCAGATGGTGGAGTTCCAGCAGCGATAGGCTATTCACAGGCAAGTGGTATTCCTTATGAGATGGGCATTATGAGAAATCATTATATTGGCAGAACATTTATTGAGCCGACTCAAGAGATGAGAGACCTGAAAGTAAAAATGAAATTATCTCCTATGACTGACACAATCAAAGATAAGATTATTATTGTTATTGATGACTCTATTGTCCGTGGTACAACTTCAAGAAGAATTGTAAAAATGCTAAAAGAAGCAGGTGCAAAAGAAGTTCATATGAGAATATCTAGCCCTCCTACAACAGATCCTTGTTTTTATGGAGTCGATACACCAAATAAAGATAAGTTAATTGCCGCAAATATGACAGTAGAAGAAATTTGTGAATTTATAGAAGCTGACTCCTTAGCTTATCTTGACTCAGATTCACTATTAAGAAGTGTGAATGCCACAGAAGACAATTATTGTACTGCCTGCTTTACCGGTAAGTACATAATTTAATTTTAGGGATACATATTGAAGCAAATTTATACTTACGGTAATTATTTAACAAACAAGTTTGGCTGTAAGGTTCATAAAGTAGGCATTAATATATCTGGCTTCACATGTCCAAATATAGATGGAACTGTCGCAAAAGGTGGATGTACTTTTTGTGAAAATGACTCTTTTAGTGCTAGCACTGGTGAAGCACAGGAGTTAAAAGGCTTTCATTTAAATATGGATTCAAAAGAGAATCCCTATTTAGATAAACAACTCCAACAATTAGAATTCCAATTTAATGCACTTAGTAAAAGACAAGCAAATGAATATGGTGTAGATAAATTTCTTGTATATTTTCAATCTTTTACCAACACTTATGCTCCATTTGAAACACTAAAAGCACTCTATGATAAAGCACTTTCATTTGATAATGTAGTAGGCTTAAGCATAGGAACTCGCTCGGACAGCATTAGCGAAGAAGCACTTGATTATTTATGTGAATTAAATAAAACAAAAGAGATTTGGATAGAGTTTGGAATCCAATCAGTTTATGATGAGACTTTAGAGCGAATAAATAGAGGTCACGACAGTGCCAATGTTAAAGAGTGGATACTTAAGTCTAAAGAGAAAGGTTTAAATGTCTGTGGTCATCTTATTTTTGGTTTACCAGGTGAGACTAAAGAGATGATGATTGAGACATCTAAACAGGCATATGAATGGGGAATTGATTCTGTTAAGTATCACCCACTGTATGTTGTTAAAAGAACTGCTTTAGCTAATGACTTTGTTAAAGGAATTTTTACACCTATAAATGAAGAAGACTATCTTGATATACTATTAGATTCAATCCAAATGAAACCTGAAAATGTAAGTGTTCAAAGAGTAACTGCCGGAATCAATGACAGTTCTTTACTCGGACCAGACTGGTGTAAAGATAAAAATATTCAAATTAAAAATATCAATAAAGCATTAAAACCCTTAGGGCTAAAATACTAAATAGATTTTTACAGCTTAATGCCCTGTAACTTTTGTAAAATTGGCAACACTTCTAAAATAAGGCGGATAGTCAAAGTAAACTCTAAAGGCTTTGGCTTCTCCAGGTTTTAAATTTTCAGCTACAACAAACTCCCTGATTATAGTTTGAGGTTTATACGAAGCACTTCTGTCACTTTCTCCAGAGAAGAAATCAAAGAAGCCACTAGCTTTAAAGAATGAACCAGCTTTAACATTGCCAGTTACATGACCTTTATTTACAAGTTTAACTTCAAAAGTAACCTTACCTATTTCATAGTTACCTTCATTTTTCACTATTCCGGTATAAATAATTTTTTCTATTCCTAGAAGTCTTTTATTTTCGACTTTATAGACTTCTACCTTCTTAGTGTATTTATCTACAGCCATAATGGAAAAGCCAATCATAAGCGCCGCCACAAGTGAAATAGAAATAAGTATGGACGTTTGCAATTTTTTAGTAGGCTGTTTTAATGCAGCTAACACCCCAAGTAAAAACAGTATTCCTATAAAAGCAAAAGCTACAAAGTGCCATATATTAAAAAGTGTTATCATTTACATTTAGCCTCCACTGAAATATTATAATCTTTTGAATATGTAAAAGGTTCAATAATTATCTTAAATTCTCTTAACTCACCTTTGGGTACATTATACTCTAAAATCGACATTTGTTTCAAAGGATTAAACCTAAATATATAATCTTTTAAAGCATTTCCACTGATTTTATTAGCAGATGCTGTTATTTTACAAGTTTGAAAATCGAATTTAGATTCATTAAGAAGAGTCCCTTTTACGACAATCGCTTGAGTGAAATTTAATTTTTTTTGACTGCTTAGCTGGGTATCATTTTTAAACAAATAATTATGCATTTTTAAGTAACCCAGAGTAGGCCCCAAAATAAGAATTAAAAAGGATAAAGAAATAAAAAAGACAGCTAAACCGACTTTTTTTCGCTGCCATATTCCAAATATTATTAGAAGTATGAAAAGTACAAAAACTCCTCCAAAAAGAACATAGTCATAACTGATTAGTTCGTTTATGAAAGTGCTTATTTTACTCGCCATTAGTCAGCTCTTGAATTTTTTTCAGCAATACCGCTCATATCAAATCTACGAGCTAACTCTTGTTTAATTCTATCTGGCGATATATTTTTAGCAGCGAGAGCTACAAGCATATGGTAAGTCAAATCCGCTGCTTCATAAACCATTTCAACTTCATCATTGTCTTTATATGCAAAACTAAACTCTCCGGCTTCTTCAACAACTTTTTTCAGTATTGTATTGTCACCTTTAGCAAAAAGTTTTGCCGTCCAAGAAGATTCAGGATCAGCATTTTTACGTTCTTGAATGGTATGATAAAGGGTATCTATGACACCATACATAGCTGTCGAATTTACTTCTACTTCACTTGTGCTTTCACCTGATTCTAATTCTGTAAAGAAGCAAGAACGTCTTCCTGTATGACAAGCAACACCTTCTTGAGTAACTTTGATTAGAAGAGTGTCATTGTCGCAGTCTATATTAAAGGAGTGAATAGTTTGAATGTGTCCGCTACTTTCACCTTTTTTCCATATGCGTTGTTTCGAGCGAGAAAAGTAGTGTGCTATTTTTGTAGTAAGTGAAAGTTCTAATGCTTGCTTATCCATATAAGCCATCATTAGAACTTCGTTATTAGAATTATCTTGAACTATTACCGGCAAAAGATCAATCTTTTGCCAGTCTATTTTATTTATTGCCTCTCGCATCTCTACTGAGCCGTAGTTCTTTGCTGAGCATCTTTCATATCAACCCAGATATTTGGAGTTGCGCCACCAGGTGTTAAGAAAATCTTAGCATCTTTATTTTCACGAAGAGCATCATTAAACATACCTTGAACTTTCATCTGCTCTAACTGTAAAAGCTTAGTAGTCAGTGATTTAGAAATAAGAATATTCGCTTTTGCTTTTGCATCTGCCTGTATTGTTACAGAATCTGCAATACCTTTTGCTTCAATTCTTTTCTTCTGAGCTATACCTTCAGCTTCAGCAGCACGTTTAAGAGCTTCTTGTTTTGCACGTTGTACATCTTGTTCAGCTTTTTGAACTTCTTGTTTAGCAACTTGAACACGCTCAATTTGGTCTCTAACTTTTTGAGGTAGACCTATCTCACGAAGTTGAACTGACTGAAGGTCTGCCGGAGAGTTTTTAAGACCTGTAATGCTCTCTCTTACACTTTTGTCTATCTCTTGAGCTATCTGATTTCTATGTTGTGGAAGTGATTCTGCATCATATTTACCGACAACATTACGAACAACATCCCTTACAACAGGATTGATAATTTTATCTTCCCAGCTAAAGCCCCAGTTAGAGATAGTTTGAGCTGCAAACTTCGAGTCAAGTCTATACTGCACTGTAAGCTCAATAGAAACAGGAAGACCACGTTTATCAAGAACCGTAATTGCAGGCTTAACGTTGATACCAGCAGCATTTCCACCACTAACTTCTATTTTTGAAGCATAGTTAATTATACGAACCTTCGTATCTACTGTATACACTTTTTGAATAACCGGAACTATAAAATGAAGTCCTGGAAGAAGTGCTTGATCTTGATATTTACCATTTGTACTTAAAATACCGCGCTCACCTTCTTCAATGATTGTAAAAGGTTTTGCTAAAAGCAAAAGTACTACAACTGCTACAATGAAGTATAATATACCAGCTTTTCCGCCACCAAAATTAAAATCCATTTTTGGCATTTGTGGACCATTTCCACCACCAGAACCGCCACCTGAAGATCTTTTGTCTTCACTTTTTTTCTTATTAAAATAATCATTCATATCTGATGCCATTAATCTTCCTTGTTTTGTTAGTTAGACTGTTAGTCTATATAAGTTAAATAATGCTCATACTTTGCATTACGGCCAAACACTATATCAAAGTATGTGCTTTGAATCTTTTTTGTAATTGTGCCACAAGAGCCACAGCCTATCTCTCTTGCATCAATAAGACGAACAGGAGTTATCTCAGCTGCTGTTCCTGTAAGAAATGCTTCATCTGCTATATAAACTTCTTCTCTGGTTATTCGGCGACGCTCAACTTCTATGCCCATATCTTTAGCAATTTCTATTACTGTTTTTTGTGAAATTGAAACCAATGAATTGTCAGCCGGCGGAGATATAAGCTTGCCATCCACAACCATAAAAAAACTTGCTCCACTGGCTTCGGCGACATAACCTTGGTCATCAAGCAAAAGTGCCTCATCATAACCGCAGTCAATAGCTTCATACTTTGCCATTTGAGAGTTTAAATAATTTGCTGTTGCTTTTGCCTTACCCATATTTGAAGTATTTGCAGGTCTAGTCATGGAAGCTATTTTAAGCTTTATTCCACTCTTAAGGCCCTCTTCACCAAGATAAGCACCCCACTCCCAAGCCGACATAACAGTTTCAACTGGAGCATTTTTATGATAAACACCCATTACGCCATAACCTAAAAATGCAAAAGGGCGAATATAAATATTATCACCGGTAAATTCGTTCTTTCTTAATAAGTCTATTTGAGCTTGATTCATCTCTTCAACACTGTAAGGAATATCTATTAAAGTCATTTTTGCAGACTCTTTTAGTCTTTTAGTATGATCATTCAAACGAAAAATAGCGTAACCTTTTTCTGTCTTGTACGCTTTTGTACCTTCTATTACACCATTCCCATAATGTAAAGTGTGTGAAAGTACATGAACTTTAGCATCATCCCAATTTACAAACTTTCCATTCATCCAAATATATTTGGCTGCGTCCATTAATATCTCCAGTAATTATTACATTTAAAAGTTTTGTATTTTATCTAAAATGATGTTTATCTTGTATTAACCGCTTTATGAAGAACAAGTAAACTTAATATTTTTTTCTTTCATATCTAATGTTGTGAACTCTTATTTATACTATCATAGGCTAGTTCACGAACCCAGTCATTAAACTTTACATTATTTTTGATGCAGTGAGCTGCAAAAGTTTTCAACTCCGCTGGGGTTAGCATCAACTCTACTTCTACAAGTTTTACTTTTTCATCTATTAATGTTTCTAATGTTTTAAATTCTTTTTCCAT
>JAGXIA010000044.1 GCA_024635885.1 Helicobacteraceae bacterium
CATTTAAAACAAATAATCACTTATTTACAAAACTTTACAAAAATATCAGCTATTCATAGAGTCTCCGACACCATCGTTAAAATTGTATTTGACAAGGATAATGAGGTTTATTTTGAGATGCAACGCTCAAATTCAACTATGTTTAAATGTCCCTCTTATGCCCGCTCAAAAATTTATAATGCTCCTTTTGATGTCATACTCTCAAAACGTTTTAACCGCTCAAATATACTGGATATTGACCTTGTTGACAATGACAAAATTTTAAGATTAAAAACATCAGTTGCCTCAGCATATAAAGAAGAGATAAGTTATTTACAGATTGAGTTTACCGGCAAATATACAAATATTATTATTTTAGATGAAGATGAACTTGTCCTTGAAGCTCTTCGGCATGTGGATTTATTTTCATCTTTTCGTGAAATAAGAGTAGGGCAGAAGTTACTCTCAGTTCCTCAGGCTCCTTTTGTGGCAAAAGATTACCCTATTGATGATGTAGAAGCTTTTCTTTACGCTCAATATGACAAAGAGCAAGAGCAAAAACTCTCTTCACTAAAAAAACAAAAAATATCGTTTTTAAGCAAAAAATTAAAGAAACTCCAAAAGCTTTATAGCTCTTTAGAAGAAGAGAAAAGCCTTGTTGATGATGCTCAGAAACTGCAACATTACGGCAATCTGGTTCTCTCAAATATACACAATATTAAAGCCTATGAAAAAGTTTTTGACTTAGAAGATTATGATGGAAATATTGTATCAATAGAACTTTTAAAAGAGTACTCAGCTCCGGCAATGATGGCAAATTCACTCTTTTCAAGAAGTAAAAAAGCAAAACAAAAAGCTAAACACTTACACTTAGAAAAGGAAAGTTTGACCTCAAAAATAGAACATATCCAACTATTTATCCATACAGTCCAAGAGGCAAAAGATATTGCAAAAATCGAACTTTTATTTCCAAAAAGAGTTCAGTCTAAAAAGATAAAAGTCAATGAATCCATAGAGACTTTTTTTATAGAGGGCTACAAAATTGGACTGGGAAAGAATGAAAAAGGAAATGTAGAACTTCTGCAAAAGGCAAGAGCTAAAGATGTTTGGATTCACATGAAAGACGTTCCCTCGGCTCATGTGATTATTACTACAGATAAGCAAAATGTACCGATGAATGTCATACAAAGTGCTGCAAGACTCTGTGTAGATTTCACAACTACTGCAAAAGATAAGTATTTGGTCGATTATACTCCCAGAAGAGAAGTAACTATTCAAAATGGTGCAAATGTATTATATAATAAATACAAAACTATTGAGGTAGATACTAGATAGCTTAAGGAGGATCTCATGGCAATCGGCCCAATTGGAAATGCAATTTTTGTAAATCAAATGACTGCTACTGTGGCTACTGCGCATGCAAATCAAAACAGCCGATATGATCTTCAAAATGTTGTAGCACAAGCTGCTGCAAATGAAAAAGAAGAGAAGGTCTTAGAAGTCCGTCCGGCTGAAGAAAACCAGAAAATTGATGCAGATAGAGAGCATCAGAAAAATGAAGCTGACCAAGAAACCGCAAGAAATGACAAAGAAGAATCAGATGAATCAGAAGAATCAGAAGAATCAGATGAAAAAACAGTACAAATAATAGATTTCACTGTGCATAAGTTAGATATTAAAGTCTGATTAGATATAATTCAAAAAACAATTATGTAGGAAATTTTATGGCAATTTTTGGCGAACATCAAGAGAGAGTTGTGACTGGTTTAGCGCTTGTAGCTGCCGTTTTACTGCTTGGATATATAGATAATTTTTTTCTAATGTGGCTTGTTTTTGGAGCTATCTATATTTTAGCCTTTAAAGAGGCACTTCGTCTTTTTCAAATGGACAATGCTCCTTTGGTTTTTTTAGCTATTGGAATCTGGCTTATAGCAGGAATTTACCCTTATGGTGACGACCTTTTTGTTTTAGCCGGTGTCGCTTATGCCAGTGCTGTCGCCTACAACAAAGATATGCAGTGGAAAGACTTCCTTCCTTTTATTTATCCTACTGCCGGAATGCTTTTTATTTTTACAATGTACCAAGAATATGGAGTAATGGCACTTCTTTGGCTTTTGATTGTTGTAGCTATGACTGATGTCGGCGCGTATGCAGTTGGCAAAAGTATAGGTAAAACTCCATTTTGCGAGACAAGCCCGAAAAAAACTATGGAAGGTGTTGTAGGTGGAATTGTTGTTGCGACTATCAGTGGTGCATTTGCAGGACTTGGCATAGTTGATTTTACAGTTGCATTTCTAATCTCTTTTATGGTTTCTACCAGCTCTGTTTTCGGTGATTTGTTTGAGAGCTCTTTAAAAAGAAAAGCCGGTGTAAAAGACAGTGGCGATTTACTTCCTGGACATGGCGGTGTACTTGACAGAATAGATGGCTATCTGTTCGGTGCAATAGTTATGTTGGTTCTTTTAAGAGGATTGGTGTAGAACTTTGATACTTCTTGGTTCAACAGGTTCTATTGGTGTAAATACACTTCTTGTAGCTAAACGATTAAACATGAATGTTGATGTTTTAGTGGCAGGAAAAAATATAGAACTTTTGAATACGCAGATTGCAGAGCATAAGCCGAGTGTTGTTGTTGTTGCACGCAAAGAAGATGTAGAAAAAGTAAATCATAAAAAGGTTTATTTCGGTGAAGAGGCTATTGTAAAAGTTATAGAAGACTCTAACAGTGAACTTGTAGTCAATGCTCTTGTGGGCTTTTTAGGTCTGCGTCCGACTTTAACTGCTTTGGCATGTGGAAAAAAAGTGGCTCTTGCAAACAAAGAGTCTTTAGTGGCATGTGGAAACTTCATAGACGTCAGTAAAATCCAACCTATAGACAGTGAACATTTTGGGCTTTGGTATTTGATGCAGGATAGACCGGTCAAAAGGATGATTATTACTGCCAGCGGCGGTGCATTTCGGGACTGGGATATTGATCGGCTAAAAAATGCGAGCTTAGCTGACACGCAAAAACATCCAAACTGGTCTATGGGTCAGAAAATCACTATAGACTCTGCCACAATGGTAAATAAAATGTTTGAACTCCTAGAAGCAAGATGGCTTTTTGGTGAGGGAGAATATGATGCTATTATAGAGACGCAGTCACTTATTCATGCTCTTATAGACTTTAAAGACGGTTCGACCACTGCACATTTTGCCAATGCAAGTATGCAGCTACCGATTGCTTATGCGCTTAATGAAAAGATGCAGGAAAATATTTTAGGGCATGTGGATTTACTAAAAGTCGGTTCTTTAGAGTTTAGAGAAATAGAGATACAGAGATATCCAATCTGGTCGATAAAAGATGAACTTTTAGCAAATCCACAAAGAGGCGTGGTAGTAAATGCTGCGAATGAAGCTGCAATAGAGCTTTTTATAGCGAAAAAAATAGGCTTTATGGATATTTCAAATAGCATTATCGGTGCATATGAAAAATTCGATATATCGCCGACAACTCTTGATGATGTATTCGCTATTGATAAAGAAGTTAGAAGTTTTGTAAGGAGTTTATTTTGAAAGAAAGTAGTGAAAAAAGCACGTTTATAGATAAATTAATAATCCAATTAGCAAGTTATTCACCAACTTTGATTGTAATATTTGCAACAATGCTGGTTCTTTTATTATCATTACCGATTGTATATTTTATTACAATATTGCTTGGTGAACAATACACTGAACTACTGCTAATTCTTTCCGTAGTCCTTCCTCTTTTGACTCCATTGCCTTTGACAGTTTTATTTAGATTAACAAAGCATCTGCAATACTCAGCTCAAAATTTAGAAGAAAAGTCACAAGAATCCAAACAAAAAGATGTTGTGCTTTTTGAGCAATCCCGTTTTGCTTTAATGGGTGAGATGATGACAAATATCTCAGAGCATTGGAAGCAATCTTTGCAGAGTATATCTTTAAGTGTAGAAGATGCAAAAAAAGAATGCCCAAACTCTAACAAAAACTTTGAAACTATAGATGATAACGTTCATTATCTCGGCGCAACTGTAGATAATTTTTTATCATTTTTTGATAAGAAAACACATATGGAACTGATGAGTATGAGTGACATAATAAAAGAAATAAAAAGCATTGTTGACCTGCAGATGCCTAAAGACATCAAATTTGAGACAGAAATTGATAACAGCATTGATGATGTTATGATTAGTTCTTCCATTTCGCAAGTTATTTTAAACCTTATTAATAATGCTCAAGATGCTCTGGACTATGATTTGGACAACAAGATAATTACATTAAAACTCATAGCTATGGAAGATGGTGTAGAAATTGTTTGCTGTGACAGTGGAAATGGAATAGATCCAAAAATCAGAGATGCTATATTTGAACCCTATTTTACAACAAAAGAAGATAAACATGGAAGAGGCATAGGTCTTTATATTTTAAAGCAGATAGTAGATAAAGTATTTGATGGTTACGTAGATGTAGGGTCAACAAGTAAACTGGCTCCAACACTCAGCACTGAAAAAACATGTTTTTATATAGGTCTTCCATTCTCTCATAAATGTGTTATAAAAAATAAAGAAGAAGAAGAGATTACAAGTGCTATTTAGTGTAGAAAATAGTAAAAGAGATGTTTAGTTGAATATAAAAGATTTTACCAATCGTAAGTTAGACAACATTATTACGAAACTTCCTACATACTCATCTTTTTTAATTGTAATTATTACAACTGTCTTTGTTCTCCTTGGCTCAATTCCGATAGTATATGTTTTCTCAAAAATATTTGGCGTTACATATACCTATTTTTTATTTTCCATATCTGTATTTTTACCACTTATATTAACTCCAGTAGTTATAACTATTGTGATTAGACTAACGAAAGATCTAAAGCGAGAGATAGATAAGAACACAGAGAAGGATATTATTCTTTTTGAACAGGCTCGTTTTGCCTTAATGGGTGAGATGATGGCAAATATTTCACATCAATGGAAACAGCCATTAAATACTATAGGCTTAGCTGTTGTCTCTGCTAGGGCAGCAGGCTTAGAAAAAGAGACAGTATCGAGGTCTTTTGATATTTTGGAAGATACTATAAACTACTTAGCTAATACGATAAATGATTTTATGTCATTTTTTAATCAAAAAACTTATAGTGAAGTGAAAAAGCTGCAAACTATTGTGCAGGAAGTAAAGAGTATATCTTCTGTAGAACTTTTATCAAAAAATATAAAACTAAATATGCAGATAGAATCGGAATCTGATACCGTTGAACTTGCCTCATCAATATCTCAAGTTTTGCTAAACTTTATAAATAATGCAAAAGATTCTTTTACAAAAGAAATAGAAAATTCGGAGATAATCATTAAGTTTATTCCCAGAGAATATTTTTTAGAGATTAGCTGTTGCGATAATGCTAACGGAATTGACCCAGCTATAATAGATAAAATTTTTAGTCCATATTTTACGACAAAAGTAAAATCTCAGGGAACAGGGATAGGATTGTATATGTCAAGACAAATAATTGAAAAAGTTTTTAACGCAGAGATTAATGTAAGTTCAAAAATAGGTGAAACCTGTTTTAATATAAGCATACCATATAGCGATAAGTGTATAAGAAGAAGAGGTTCCAAGTGATACTTAGTATAGAGAGCAGTTGTGATGACTCTGCTATCGCAATTACAGAGATTTCGTCGTGTCGACTTTTATTTCATAAAAAAATATCTCAAGAGTTAGAACATTCTGTCTATGGAGGAGTGGTTCCCGAACTTGCGGCACGTCTTCATGCGGAGGCTTTACCGAAAATTTTGGCAGAGTGTGAACCCTACTTTAAAGACTTAAAAGCTGTAGCAGTCACATCTAGTCCAGGACTTGCAGTTACTCTTATTGAGGGTGTTACAATGGCCAAGGCTATTGCAGTTGCACTCAATATTCCTCTTATCGGAGTAAACCATTTAGTTGGACATACATACTCTTTATTTATAGAAAAACCTGCACAATTTCCTCTTACTGTCCTACTAGTTTCAGGCGGGCATACGCAAGTGATGGAAGTAAAAAGTTTAACGGATATACAAACTGTTGCTAAAAGTATGGATGATAGCTTTGGCGAGAGTTTTGATAAAGTGGCAAAAATGATGGGACTTGGTTACCCGGGTGGTCCGCTTATTCAAGAGCTGGCAAAAGATGGGGACAGAAAGAAACATAACTTTACTATTCCGCTTCAGGGTAAACAATCATCAGTACTTGCTTTTTCCTACTCCGGACTTAAAAATGCAGTGAGACTTGCAGTAGAAAAAGAAGAAAAAGAAAATTATGAAGATATTGCCGCAAGTTTTGAGCATATTGCAACTGCTCATTTAATCCATAAATTAAAAAAGTATTTTCAAATAGTGACTCCAAAAACTTTTGCGATTGTTGGAGGTGCAAGTGCTAACCTTTACTTACGTTCTCAGATAGAAGATCTTTTAAAACCATATAGCGCTGCATTACTTTTAAGTGAATTGAAGTACTGCTCAGACAATGCTGCTATGATAGGCAGAGTAGCTGTAGAGATGTATAATAAGGAGATGTTTAGTTCTTTAAAAGACTTAGATATCTCGCCAAAAAGCTCATTATAATCTTAAGCAGTGCTTAATACAAAATACTCTCATATTTAAATAAGATAAATATTATCCGATTTCACATATACTTCTTCCAACAAAGCAGAAGAAGCATTTTTACATAAAGTAAATGTTTCTTTTGTTAGAATATATTAAACTAAAACAAGGAGCCAAAATGGCAACTACAAAATTCAAAGGTACAGACGTAGAACTATTAGGAAATGAAGTAAATGTAGGTGATAAAGCACCATCAGTTACTGTTGTAAACTCAGACGGTCTAGGTGACGTTGTTGTTGGTGGAGCTCAAGGTCATAAGCAACTTATTATTGTTGTTCCTTCATTAGATACAGGTGTATGTGCTACTGAAACTCGTAACTTCAATGCTAAAGCTTCTTCAATGGAAGGTGTTAAGCCAACTATCGTTTCTTTAGACTTGCCATTTGCTGCTGGTCGTTTTTGTTCAGCTGAAGGTATCACTAACTTAACTGTTACTTCTGACTTCAGAAACAAAGATTTCGCTAACGCTTACGGTGTACTACTTGGTGGTTCTGTTCTTGCTGGTGTTACTTGTAGAGCAATCTTCGCAATAAACGAAGATGGTATTGTAACTTACAAAGAAATCGTTCCAGAAATTACTGAAGAGCCTAACTACGACGCTGCAATCGCTGCTGTTAGTTAAGACCCTATTCGAAACTAAGTCCACTCTTTTTTAGAGTGGCAACAAATGAGCAGTTTTTGCTTATTTTTTCTTCTCCTTAAAGATTTAGGCTTATTCCCTAAATCTTATTTATTCCTTTAAGTTTACAATCGAATCTCTTTGATATAATTACTAATATTAACTTAACTTGAGGATCAACTATGAAAAAAAATCTAATGGCTTTGGCGTGTTCTATTGCATTGGCAGCAACTGCGAGTGCAGATATAGCGAGAGTAGAAATGGGTGCAGGTGCTTGGATGCAAACTCCAAGTGGAGGGATTACAACAGACACTGGTTATACAGGTTCTGATGTATCTGAGGAAAAAGAGGAAACTAGTCCTTATGTTTGGTTGCTTATAAAGCATCCGATTCC
>JAGXIA010000045.1 GCA_024635885.1 Helicobacteraceae bacterium
ACGGCAGCCTTCATAGCTTCGGCAGATATCGCACCATTTTCATCAACATCAACATAAGTCACATCAACACCGAAGTCGCTTAAATACAGAAGTGTGTCAAGAACAGAAGGGTGTTCAACTGATGTCGTTACTATATGATTTTTCTCTGGATTTTTCAAAATATATTTGAAAAATATACCTTTGAGTACAGCATTATTACTCTCTGTCGCACAAGAAGTTATCAAGATGTCATCTGCATCAGGTACACGAAGAGCATCATACATCTCACCCAAGGCAACATTCAGTGCAGGACGAACATCCATTCCGTACTGATGTAAAGAGTTTGGATTACCGTATAACTCTTCAAAAAATGGTTGCATTTTTACTTTTACCAATGGATCTATTTTTGTTGTTGCGTTATTATCCAGATATACTCTCATTACTCTTGCTCCTGTTTCTTATAAGTTAATATAGGTTTTTTAGTCGGGTCTTTTACTAGAGCTTCTGTGATTATACAGCTCTCTAAATTTTCATCTGATGGGCATGAATATTGCAACGGCAGCATTATTTCTTCAATAATTCCGCGTAATCCACGTGCACCAACTCCTCTCTCAACAGCTTCTCTGGCTATCTCTTTGAGTGCTTTAGCTTCAAAATCAAGTTTAATTCCATCCATGTCAAACATTGCTTGAAACTGTTTGATAAGAGCATTGTCGGGCTCTTGGAGAATTTGTACCATTTGATCTAAAGTAAGCTCGCGAAGCTGTGCAATAACGGGTATACGACCAATAAATTCAGGAATGATTCCATAATGAATAAGAGCTTTTTGGTCAACTTTAAAGTCCTTACTTTTCTCTTTTGCAACCGAATCAAATCCGACTCTGTTTGTTTTTTTCGTGTTGGCATCAGGTACTAAACCTACAAAGGCACCACCACAGACAAAGAGTACATGTGAAGTGTCAAAAAGTACAGTCTCGGTTGTGGAATTTTTACGGCTTCCTTTGACAGGAACATAAACATCAGCACCCTCAAGTATTTTAAGCAGTCCTTGTTGAACACCTTCACCTGAGACATCTCTGCCCATAGTAGATGATTCACTCTTTCGAGCTATTTTGTCTATCTCATCTATGTAAATAATACCACGCTGAGCCAGTTCTATGTCATAGTTTGCAGCTGCAAGAAGACGCGATAAAATAGACTCAACATCTTCACCTACATATCCGGCTTCTGTCAGAGCAGTAGCATCTGCAACGGCAAAAGGAACATTCATAATACGTGCCAGTGAAGTAGCAAGCAGGGTTTTACCGCTACCTGTTGGTCCAAGTAGCAAGATATTACTTTTTTGAAGTTCAATATTATTATAGATAGGATTTTCAATACGTTTGTAGTGATTGTAAAGTGCAACAGCAAGTACTTTTTTAGCATCTTCCTGACCTATAATATGCTTGTTTAGATGGGCAACTATTTGCTCTGGCTTAGGCAGAGCAGTGTCCATCTCTGCACGTTGTTCATACTTTACCTCTTTTTGCAGGATACTAGAACAGGTAGTTACACATTCGTTACATATATGTGTTGTTTCAGATGAGAACATTTTTTTGACTTCACTTTGTTTACGTCCACAAAATGAACAGACTTTTTCTTCACTCATTAGTCATCCTTTATGAGAATTTTTTCTAATAGTTTGTCGGCCAATCCGAATTTAATCGCTTCAGCTGCCTCATAATAGTTGTCACGATCGCTTTGTTTTTCAATAGTTTTAACATTTTGTCCCGTCGCCTTTGCTAGAATTTTGTAAAGTCTTCTCTTCAAGCTAAGTATATGATTGGCTTGAATCTCAATATCACTGGCTTGACCAGATGTTCCACCCAGAGGCTGGTGAATCATAACCTCTGCATTTGGCATGATATATCTGTGTCCTTTCTCTCCGCATGTAAAAAGTACGGCTGCCATAGAGGCAACCATCCCCATAGCATAAGTATAAACAGGAGCATGAATCAATTCCATAGTATCTAGAATTGCAAGTCCTGCCATTACTGAGCCGCCAGGAGAACTTATGTAAACATGGATGGGTTCCTCAGAATCTTCAGCTTCAAGGTAAAGAAGCTGTGAAACTATGATACCCATCATCTGATCATCAACTTGTTCTGTAATCATAATAACTCTGTCATTCAGCAGTTTAGAGAAAAGGTCAAAGTACTTTTCTCCTTTTGGTGAACGGTCTTTTACAGTTGGAATTATTGGCATGTGGAAATCCTTTTATACAAATGATTTAATAAACTCATCTAGAGACATATTTATGACTTCTAGTTTATGTTTTTCAACAAACTTTTTCTCTTTTCTTCCCAGCTCTTTGTCCGTAATAACATAACCGCCTTCTGAGTCAAATGTCAGCTCATTCGCCACCATTCTGTCAGTGTCACGGTCAAAAGATGTTCCTAAAAAAAGGTATTTTTTTGTTTTTCTATATGTTTTAAGTACTGGAGGTAGAGCAAATCCGCCCATAGCTTCAGTCAACCAATCAACATAGTCAGCATCTGACATTACAAAAGTAGGCTCTGGAAGTGTAGAACCCATCGGTTTAAATAAAATCTTTTTTGCATCGTCTAAAACATCATCTTCAACTAAAAAATATTTTTTATTTTCTACATCATAGTCGTAGGTCTCATAGCGATTTTTTTCAGCAGTTATACGAGATTTACCTATAATCATACAGTGAGGCTCATATGCGAGTAACTCTTGGAGTTTAGAATCTCTATTTGTATCTATTATATATCTTGGCAACATATCAACAATCACTTTATGAAGAGGTGTCGGCTCAAAATCTTTAGTATAGAGATGATTTACAAGTTGTGTTAAATACTGAATTCCACGTCTCTCTTCGAGGTGCATTGCAGCACGGGAATATTCAAACATTAAACGCTGACTCATCGGTCTTCCGTTGTTTAGCATTAGTATCATCGAGTCTGAGTCAAAAGGCATCTGTTCGCCATCTTTAGTTTTAGTATCTTTAAATATACCAAGTCCGAAGTAGGGTACAGTAGTTTGATTTCTCAACTCTTTTTTTATTGTTTCAATTACATCATTCATTAGTGGCATCCTTTTCCAGTGTAGCAGACTTGAGCTGCCATAATTTTACGAAGTAGTGTGTCTATATTAAACTTGTCATCTATGTCTTTAGTAAATTCATCATGAAATATTGCCCCGTCTTTTGAGACTAAAATCAATGCTTTTGTGAATTCATTGTTATATGGTTCACCTTTTAATCTAGTGCCATAAAAATCGCCCAGCTCTTGGTCTGCGTCAATTAAAAAATCTATTTTTTCTAAGTTTGGATTTTTATGTAAATCATTGGCAACTATAAGAGCAGCGGTTACTTCATACTCACCGCCTTTTGGCAAGATATCATTAATCTCTGTTAGCTCTTTTATAAATACATCATCTATAAAAGGAGTAGTAATAATAAGCTGTGTCTTACCATTTTGTCCACCAACAATATGAGTGTTATTCTCTGTATCTTTAAGCTTTACTTCTTCACAAGCGTAACCTATATCAAGAGGTAAATCTTCAAGATGCATGGTTGATGTTTTGTATGTTATTTGCATAAAATGCTCCTATTAGAAAATTTTGTATTGCTAAGTCTGCAGTTTTAATTATTGTAGGAATTTTAAATACCGTTACGCCGGCATTTTTGAGAGTATTAGAGAGATTATTGCAAAATTTATCAGCTAGTAGATAACTGCAGTTTCCAATAGTCTCTACTAAAGCATAATGCTCACATATATGTTCTATCTCATTTTGAATCTCGGTATCGCATTCACACATGACTTCGATATTTTTAATTTTATTCTCTTTATAAAGATATCTCGGGTTATCAACAATACTCGTAAGAGTAAAGCTAACATCAGTTTTATCACCACTAATATAATAGACAGCAAACTTTGGAGCTGTATAAGGGTTGTAACGATAAAGTATCAGTTCTTCGTCTATAGGGACAGCTACATTCATTTAAGTTAACCTTGCATATATTATATGTTTGGTGTTGCATTAATTATTCTAGAAGAAGGTATTTAAGAAAATGAGAAGAGCAGCATTAGAAGAACAAAAACTACGCGTAATGACAAAAAGAAGACAAAATTGTAGTTTGTGAGTTTTTAAAGCAGATAATATTGCTAGAACACATTATGTAATACTCTGATATATTTAATAATAAAGTTAATATTTGTATATATTTATCAAATACATCATTAATTATGTTATAGTAATAAAAAATAAATAAGGGTTTTGTTATGTTCTTACAATTTAGTGTAAATAATTTTAGATCAATTAAAGATACAATTACTTTTAGTATGGCTACTGCTTCTAAAGATGAAAACAACGTATTTAAAGTTAGAAATTATGAACTACTTACAAGTGCAGTAATTTATGGTGCAAATGCAAGCGGTAAAAGTAATGTTTTAAAAGCTATGGCTTTTATGAAGAATGTAGTTTTAAACAAAAGCAAGGTTATTCAATCAACTGACACACTTCCTCATGATTCATTTAAACTAAACACTTCTACACAAGAGGCTTCAAGTACCTTTGAAATTGTTTTTTTTATTGATGAAATCAAATATAGATACGGTTTTGAAATGGATGATACAACTGTTTATTCAGAGTGGTTATATGCAGATGAAAAAGGTAAAGAAGCAAAACTTTTTTATAGAGATAGTGAAGATGAACATTATGTCAATCCAACTAGATTTAAAGAGGGTTTTATTTTTTTTGACACTGCAAAATCAAAAATAAAAGTTTCTAAAAACCAGCTCTTTATATGGAAGTGTGACCAAGATGATGGAGAGATTTCGAAGAGTATTTTAAAATGGTTCAACCGTTTTAACTTAATTGATGGACTTAATCATGGTGGATATGTGAACTATACAATGAAGAAAATGGAAGATATTGAGTTTAAAAATAGAATTATTGATTTAGTTAAAACTGCTGATATTGGTATAGAAGATATTATTTTAAAAGAAGAAGAAATACCAAAAATAGTATTTGATAAGACACCTTTTTCTGAAGAATTTTTAAACAAAATGTTTGAAGAGCATGGAAATAAAATACCTATAATTAAAACATATCATAAAAAATTTGATGAAAATAACAATGAAATAGGAACAACTATTTTTGAATTAGATAATGAAGAATCAATAGGTACAAGAAAGTTTTTTAAAATGTCGGCACCGATTTTAAATACTCTTATAGAGGGAAAAATTTTGATGATAGATGAACTTGATGCAAGCTTACACCCTATACTGACAAAGCATCTTATTAAACTATTTCATGATAAAGAGATAAACACAAAAAATGCACAGCTTATATTTACAACACATGATACAAACCTGTTGAAACCATACATTTTTAGAAGAGATCAAGTCTGGCTTACCGAAAAAGACAAATATGCTGCAACAGATATTTATTCACTTGCGCAATTTAAAAATGTACGTAAAGACGAGGATTTTGAAAAGCAATATATTCAAGGTAAATACGGGGCTATCCCGTACCTTGGAAAGTTTGAGTTTTAGTTATGGCAAGAATTAAAAAAGCTAGTGGCATTAAGAAGAATAGTGAGCAAGACGAAACAGATTTTCAACGTATAGCAGAAAATAAAAATAAAATTCAAGATATTATAATTGCCTGTGAGGATAAAGTTTCTGCTCCTACTTATTTTAAGATGATAGTTTCAAAACTTATTCAAAATAGAGCCATTACACAAGACTCTTTTGTAATAGCGACACCACATAATACTCACCCAACTGGAGTACTAGCAGATTTAGTAAATCATCAATGTGATAATGGTAAAACTTACCAAGAATTTGAGCATAAGTGGATAGTAATAGATAGAGACAAAGAGCGAGTAAATGGTGGAGGACACACTAAAGAAGATTTTAACAATGCTATTAAAGATGCTGAAAAGTTAGAAGTAGATGTAGCTTACGCTATTGATTCTTTTGAAATTTGGTATTTATTACATTTTGATTATAGAGATACTGCCATTTCTCGAGATGATATATTAGATACAATTATCAAAAAATTAAAGGCTATAAATTTATCTAAATTTGATAAACTTAACAAAAAAAATATCAAAAATAAAGAAAATACAAAGTTGATATTTGTAGAACTATTAGGAATGCAAGAGACAGCAATTAAAAATGCAGAGAGACTTTTGGAAAGTAGTCCAGAAAATAATGATCCATCTACAACTGTACATAAGTTAGTTGAACTATTAAATGGATTAGATAAAAACACAGAACAAACAACAATTAAATAAATCTACATTTTTTCTATGAAGTTTTACTTTATAGAAAAATCTGATATATTATACATAAACCTTACAAATCATTCCTACACAAAAAAAAGACAAAATTGTCACTCTTTCGCATTAAATTCAAAAAAACTACTAGAACGCCATATGCAATACTCCTAATATATAAATGATTGTAGCCACATTTCGCAAGATCATATAAATTCTTAAATACGGAAAATATAAGGAACTAAAATGAGCTGTAGTACAAGTAATCCTGCCGAGTCGGCACTACCACAAGATATTCAGGATAAAATCCATAATCATCCATGTTATTCAGAGGGTGCACATCACCATTATGCGCGTATTCACGTAGCTGTTGCACCTGCGTGTAACATTCAGTGTAACTACTGTAATAGAAAATACGATTGTTCTAATGAGAGTCGTCCAGGAGTTACAAGTGAGCGTTTAACACCTATAGAGTCTGCAAAAAAAGTTATGTATGTTGGTGGTGAAGTTCAGCGCCTCAGTGTTCTTGGTATTGCCGGTCCTGGTGATGCGCTTGCAAACCCTAAAAAGACTTTTGAGACATTTAAACTAGTTCGTGACAGAGCACCAGACTTGAAACTTTGTCTTTCAACGAATGGTCTTGAACTCCCTAAATTTGTTGATGAAATGGTTAAATACGATATTGACCATATTACTATTACTATTAATACGGTAGATACTACAGGTGAAATCGGTTCAAAAATTTACCCGTGGATTTTTTATAATAACAAGAGGATTTACGGAAAAGAAGCTGCAAAAATACTACTAGAGCGTCAGCTTGAAGGCATGAAAATGTGTGTTGAAAAAGGTATCTTAATTAAAGCAAACTCTGTTTTAATTCCAGGTATTAATGATCAGCATTTAGCAGAGGTTGCAAAAAAACTTAAAGAGATAGGCGTTTTCTTACATAACATTATGCCAATCATCTCTGAGCCGGAACATGGTACAAAATTTGGTTTAGACGGAATTCCAAGTGCTACAGACGAGCAGCAAATGGCAGTACAAGAGTTATGCGGTATGGACATGAAGCTTATGCAGCACTGTCGTCAATGTCGTGCAGATGCTGTTGGACTTATTGGTGAAGACAGAGGTCAGGAGTTTACTAAGAATGTATTTAGTGAAATGAGTTTTGATTCTCTTGAAACGCACTATAACATTGAAGCCCGTAAAGATGCTCAAGCGAAAGTAGAAGAGTTTAGACATTTCTTGGATAAAGCAAATGAAAGAGTTGTTCAAGAAAAACAAAATCTAAGTTCCGATGGTCAAACAATTTTAGTTGCAGTTACAACTGCAGGTGAGGGTATGATTAATCAACACTTTGGTTCGGTTAGAGAGTTTTTAATCTATGAAGCAGGTGATAAAGGTATTCGTTTTATTCACCACCGTAAACTAGACTATGAGTATTGTGCCGGTCCTGATGGAGCTAACCCTATGGAACCGATTTTAGAAAAACTCAAAGATTGTAAGTTGATTTTAACTGCAAAAATTGGTGGCTGTCCACAAGATGATCTTAAAGCTGCCGGCTTAATAGCTGACCAGAGTTATGCTTATCAGCCTATAGAAGCTTCAGTTTTAAAAGCGACTAGAAAGTACTATAACCTAAGTGAAGAGATGGAAGTCAATTAATCTCGGCATGTGGAAATATGAGGAATAAATAATGGCACTGATTAACGACACCACCTTACGCGACGGAGAACAAGCGCCTTTTGTTGCATTTAACACAAAGGAAAAACTCTCTATTGCTACTTCACTTGTGGCATGTGGAAGTGATGAACTTGAAATCGGTATTCCTGCTATGGGGAAAAAAGAGCAAGAGGACATTAAAGAGTTGCTTGCTCTTGATTTGGGTGTTCGTATGATGACTTGGAACCGTGCAAAAATGAGC
>JAGXIA010000046.1 GCA_024635885.1 Helicobacteraceae bacterium
GGTCTTTTAGATATGGAAGTAGAATTCATTGCTGATCTAGGTGAAACAGAACTGAGTGTTGCTGAGATACTAAAGTTAGAAAAAGGTTCTATAATTGATCTTAAGAAACCTGCTGGTGAGAGTGTTGAATCATATGTAAATGGTCGTATATTAGGTAAAGGAGAGGTTATGGTTTATGAAAAAAATCTTGCAATTCGTATTAATGAGGTTTTAGATTCCAGTGCTGTTTTATATCACCTTTCTAAAGAGAGATTATGATTAGATTTTTACTTATATTTGTCCTTCCATTTACACTTTACGCTTCAAAAATATTAAGTTATAACATGTATGATAGAAGTGACAGGGTTGATGTTATGATTACATTTGATACTCCTTATAATGGAGTCATTAAACAAAGTGTTTCTGAATCAAAAATAATCATCAAGCTTGGTGACGCTTCAATTGAATCAGCAAAGTTAAAACAACTTTCTTCGAAATACTTACAGTCGCTTAGTATAACACCCATGGCAGGATATACTCAAATTGTAGCATCAGTTTCAGATTCAGTTAAACTCCAAGCTTCAAAAACATCTGATTCATATGGACTAAGACTAAGGTTTGCAAATCAAACAGCTATGAAAAAGCCTGAACAGGCCAGTGTAAATAATACAAACTTACTATCTTCATTACCGACAAAAAAAAATGATGAGATATCTCAGAGTTATTACATTGTAGTAACTATACTTGTTTTTGGAATTATTATTCTATTTTTTCTTAAGAAAAACATAGCTTCAACACCAAAACAAAGAGAAAAAAAATCATGGTTATTTAAAGAGAATAAAGAAACTAAGCCTCAAGAGAATAAGACTAAAAGTAATGATATTAGCATTAAATTTCAAAAAAATATAAATAATGATAACAGTGTAGTTATGCTTGACTTTGCAGAGCAGAGCTATCTGGTTCTTATTGGTAATAATAATATTTTATTAGATAAATTTACTGACAATAAACCTGTTTCTCAAGAAGATTTTGAAACAATTTTACAAAACAGACACCAAGAACTAGATCAGTTTTTACAAGCTGGAGATGAAAGTAAAGAGTCCCTTCAATCTTATAAAGAGAGAGCTTCTTCTATTTCATATGAGGCATAAAGCGAATTTAGTTCGCTTGAGTTTTTTCATAATGTTCTTTTAAAAGTTTTTCAATCATTTTAATATTAGCAACATTTAAGGCATAACTATTGTCCATCATCTTACTTGCATGATAAACCTCGGTTACAGTTATTCCATAAGGGTCTTTCTTCTCTTTACTCATTACACCATTATCGTCAAAAGAGTATAAATAAAGGTTCTTTCTTGCTCTTTGTATATAATAAGTTACAGATATTTCATCGGAATGTTTTTTTTCTATTGCAATAATAACTCTTTGTTCAGGAGCATACTCTTCTTTTAAGTCAAGTATTTTTTTAGCTTCATCCAAATTCATATAACCTACATACAGCTTATTATATAGATTATGATACCTTTGAACTTTTTCATTCATTAAAAAGTTCATGTCTAGTATATGGTTTTTATGAGCTCTAATTGTTCTAGTAATCCAAGACATAGTGTTGTAGTATCTAAATGGATACAACTTAAGAGTATGTGCTTCTATCATTTTAGAAGAATTTATTTTTTCTCTAGGTCGTAGTTTTTTTGAAGAAGGATTTTTTATATATTCAATTACATCTTTAGCTGAAAACTCTTTTGTAAACCAAACTTTACAATAATCCGGAAGCTGTTTTGTTCCAGTGGCACCTTCATTTAAAATAATAAGAGCATTGATCTTATAATCAGGAAAAATTGTTTCCAAAAGAGCTGTTTTCTTTCTAAGTCTTTTTCTGAGTTTTAAAACTGATTTAACCAGTGTCATTTCAACAAAATAAAGTTCTTTATTCTTTGTGATAAACATTGCATCAAACTCACTGATTTCTCTGCTCTTTGTTCTGTAAACTATCTGTTGCTTTTCACTGATAGAGAGTGTATTTGCAAAAGCCTTTACTTTGTTTTGATGATATCCTTTTAAAACAAACTTATCAATCTCTTCAGTTTGCTCTGCATATCTTAATAATTTTTCATAAACAAAATTTTCAAATACCTCTCCTTCAAAAGAACGGTATGAACTAAGATATGCAGGGTCATCTTCTGCTATACCTTTTTTAATTAATGAAAGAAAATGTTTAGTATTATAATCATAGTGAAATATATTATCTGCTATATCACTATTATCTAACATTTTTATTGAGTTACTTATTTTTAGCATTATGAAACAATCTCGCTATTTTTAAAAAAGTCATCTATGACACTTCTATATTCTAAAGGGTCATTAATGCGATTAACGTTGTTTCTAAGCACGGAAGCTCCACTATAGCCTTTTGAGTAGGTATGCGTATGCTTTCTGAACATTGGTACACCATGTGAACCATAAAACTCCATCATCTTATCGAAATGTTCCATAATTATTGCATGTTTTATGTTTTTATCTATATCTTGTGAACCATTTTTCAACTGGTGAAAAATCCAAGGTGCTCCTACTGCTCCACGACCTATCATAATTCCATCAGCACCGGTATGTTCTAGCACCCACATAGCCTTCTCATAAGAGTCGATATCACCATTGGCAATAACTGGGATAGACACAGCTCTTTTTATCTCTTTAATAGCATCATAATCGACTGCAGCCTTAAATTTACCTGCACGAGTTCTTCCATGCACTGCAATAAAATCAGCGCCGCTATCTTCTACCATTTTTGCTATATCAATATGGTTTTTTTCTTCAAAGCCAAGTCTTATTTTTACACTCGTTAGTTTTTTGTTAGATATGTTTTTTATAGTAGTTATAATTTTTCCCATAAGAGGCAAGTCTAAAAGAAGTGAACTTCCACTACCGTGACCAACAACTTTTGGGACAGGACAACCACAATTGAGGTCGATAATATCTATGCCATTTATATCATTTAAAATCTCAACTGCTCTTTTAACAATATCTACTTCTGCTCCGGCAATTTGCACAGAGTATGGGTCTTCAAGAGGAGATTTTTCTATCATATGCAGTGTTTTTTCAGATCCGTGCGCGAGTGCGTTAGAACTAAGCATTTCACTAACAGTCAAGTCAGCTCCAAACTTTTTTACAACACTTCTAAATGGCAGATCTGTAAATCCCGCAAGAGGAGCCAAAACGTAAAGAGGCTTGTCAAAGGAAAGTTTGTCTAGTTTTTTTGGCATATACAAATAAGACTAAGTAAATAAATTAATATTAAAGTGTTTATTGCACTCTTTTAATGCACGGTAAGATTTGAAATTCAAATACTCTGTAGGTTGTGAGTTTTCCAAAATTTCATCTGCAGGCGCTAACATCTCTAAATCAAAAAGAGTAAATAAATAAGCATCCATCGCATTCTCTTGATCTTCACTAAGAGTTTCAAAAAGCTTCATTCTTTGTTCTGGTATCATACTCGCCGATAATATAGAAGATGCTTCAATATAATCTTTAGCAGTTAAATCTAACTTATCAAATAATTTTATTAATTCTTCATTAGAAATCTCTAGAGTAAAACTTTCAGCATTAATTCTTTGTAATATCTCAAATAATGATTCTTTGGTTAAAAATTCTTTATATTTTTCTATTGCATAAAATGGAGCGGTTTTTACAAAATCAACATAAACTTCAACGCATAAACTTTTATCATATTTAGTTGGATTACATAAAATATCTTCAGCACTTATATCGCCTTTTTTATAGCGATTTCTTTCATTTTGAATAACTAAAGCATTATATGAAGGGAGCGAATACTTTTTAAGATCAACAACATTTGAATTTGCAATATCTTCGATTAGCTTCATAATATTATTGATTTTTTCATCAGCTGTATTAGCTAACAACTTTTGATTTGGAAAAAAAGTAGTATTGTCAATCAGTGAACCCAGTAATTGATATTTCTGTGTTTTAAACGAATTGTGTTTATCTGCTTTACCGAGATATATGTCCATTATAGCGTCTAAAAGTTTCTCATAATCTTTCTCATACTTACGATGTTTAAAACACCTAAGAAGAGAATAAAAAGACATATGCAGTATGGTTCCTACATAAAGTAAAAAGACTGGAACAACAACTAATAAAGCAATGGAGAATGATGGCAGTGTTATACCAAAGAAATCTATACTCATACTATCTTGAGTCACAAAAGCATATACATACCATCCTACTAAAATAATAAATATCATCGCAACTGCTGTGTATCGCTTTATATACATGTTAATTCCTTAATTATTTTGATTTTTCTACTATCTCTCTACAATCTATACAATATATTGCGTGTGGTTTAACTTTTAGTCTTTGAAAACTTATAGGATCCTCACACATTTCACAGATACCATAATCACCATGAGCTATTTTACCCAATGTAACATTTATTTCATTTAATTCTTGCTCTTGTTGTCTAACTATTGCACTTTCAATCATAGAGTTATTATTAACAGATGCGTGGTCGCCCTCATCATTTAATTCCAATCCGCTTAGTTCAGCTAACTCGTAGTGAACGCCAGTAATATTTTTCACAATCTGTAATTGACGATTCTCTAGAATACCTTTAAAGTATTTTAATTCACTTTCTTGCACTTAGTTCCCTTAGTCTAAAATATATTTTATTTGTGGTAAGGATGATTGCTTAATATAGAAAAACCTCTATAAATCTGCTCTAGCAATACAACTTTTGCTATTTTATGACTCATAGTTAATTTTCCTAAACTTATAACAGCATCACTTTTTTTTAAAAAGTTATTCTCAAAGCCATAAGCTCCACCCACAAAAAATTTAATCGACATTTTATCATTTAAAAGCTTACTAAATTCAAAACTGTCAATTAAATCCCCATCAGGGTGCAAACTAATGCAATAAGCACCATTTATATGCGGTTCTAGAGCTCTTGTATAAGCCTTCTGTGAGGCATTTGGTGAAATAGTGTGTGATTTTGCTACATCTTTGGGGAAAATTTCAATTGCTTCTACTTTTGCGAAGCGAGAAATCATCTTTTCTAGCTCTTTATACAAAGGATCATAAATACTTTTCTCTTTCTTTGCAATTGAAATTATATCAATCTTCACTTATGATACCAATCCATTGCCAATCACATGGTACGTAACATGATTAAACTTATCATTAATATTAACTCCACCAATAGCTGCTACAAAATGTTTAGATTTTGATGCCAAAGCATCCAAATCTAAACCAAGAACAACTCCTACCTCTTTAGTAGTAGTATCTCTATAAGCACCTAATCCAATATAGTTTAAATCCATCTCATTCGCTTCTAAAATTTCTTTCTCATTGTGAGTAGAAATACCTAGTATTTTATCTTTATGTATAACATCTCTTATTATTTTTACTGCTTTAACTGCATCTGAATCTATAGCTTTTAAATCTTCTTGTCCAAGATGAACACCATCACAAAACTCAACCAATTCATAGGCATCATTAACTATTAAAAAGCCTTCATAATATTTTCTTATTTTTATAAGCTGTTGTTTTATAAAAGAGATATCTGCTGTTTTATTTCTGTATTGAATTATTTCAGCATTATTTTGTTTTGCTATGTCTATAAATTTTTCTAGCGAGATACCCTTTTTATCTAGTAATTCTTGATCACAAAGGGCGTATAAGCGCATAAGTTATTAAGCTTTTAAAAGTGTTAAGAGATCACTAAGAGTAGCTTTAAGCTCATTTCTGTTCACAACCATATCAATGGAGCCTTTTTCTAATAAAAACTCTGCTCTTTGAAAACCGTCAGGTAAATCAGAGCCTATTGTTTGTTTGATTACTCTTTGTCCAGCGAAGCCTACAAGAGCACCTGGTTCAGCTATGATAATGTCTCCCAGTGTAGCGAAAGAAGCACTCACTCCACCCATAGTAGGATCAGTTAAAACTGAAATATAAGGAATTTTATGATTTGCCAATTTAGCTAGGGCAGCTGAAGTTTTACTCATTTGCATCAAGGCAAAAGTACTTTCTTGCATTCTTGCGCCGCCACTTGCACTAATAATTATTAGACCTTCTTTTTTATTGATTGCTCTATTGACTGCTCTTACTATTTTCTCACCTTCTACTGAGCCTAGAGAACCACCCATGAAAGCAAAATCAAAAATGACTAATTGAGTATCAACTCCATTGATTTGACACTCTCCACTCACTACTGATGAACTTCTTCCAGTTTTTTTAGTTCCTTCTTCAATTCTTTTAGCATATGAAATCTTATCTACAAATTTTAAAGGATCTACAGGCTTTAAGTTGTCATCAAATTCTACAAATGTTCCCTCATCTGCTAAAAGAGCAAGTCTCTCTTTAACGCCTATTCGAATATGATAGCCACATTTTGGACATACATAATTTTGATTTTTAACTTCTTTGTAATACATCAAAGATTGACAAGACTTACATTTTATCCAATGAGCAGGCGCTTCACTTTTAGTAGCTTGTTTTTTTGTATCTGAGTTTCTAGTAAAAAGATTTAAGAGGTTCAAAAAATATCCTTGCTTTATATAATTGGGCGAGATTATAGCAAAATTATACTTGATTTATAGAATTTACGAAGAATATTATTGTTAAGAAGTGACTTACCCACATCATAGTAGGTAAGCATCCTTTATTTATTTTAGAAGAGTTTTAGATATACTTCTTGCCGCTTCACGACCATCAAATACTGCTGTAACAACTAAGTCAGCACCTCTAAAACAATCACCTCCGGCATAAATGCCAGCAGTAGTAGTTTCATGAGTCTCTTCATTAATAATAATTCCACCCCATTTATTAGTTTCAATACCATTTTCAGCTAAAAATGAAGGAACAACAGGATTAAAACCTAATGACATAATAATAACATCAGCATTTTGTCTAAATTCACTTCCCTTTATCTCTTCCATTTTTTGACGGCCACTTTCATCTTTTAAACCTAAAGTAGTTTTAACAACTTCAATAGCAATTGCATTGCCACTTTCATCTAAAATTATTTCTTTTGGAGATACTAAAAATGTAAAATCGACACCCTCTTCCATAGCATTTGTATATTCTCTCTTACTTCCTGGCATATTATGAACATCACGGCGATAAAGACAAGTCACACTCTTTGCCCCTTCTCTTTTTGCAGTTCGAAGACAATCCATAGCAGTATCTCCACCACCAATAACTACTACATTTAAATCTTTAAAATCAAATTTTTTCTCATATGATTGTTTAAAGTTTTTCTTTTGAATGTTAGTGAGATAATCCATTGCACTATAAACATTAGGAGCTTTTTCACCTGACAATCCAGCGCTTTTTGCTTTTGTTGCACCAACACCAATAAAAATTGCATCATGAGCATCAGCTATATCTTCAAAAGAAGTATCTTTTCCAATTTCACAATTAAGAACTAACTTTAATCCAGCTTCTTCAAGTAGTTTTACTCTACGTTCAACTATCTTTTTATCAAGTTTGAAATTAGGGATACCGTAAGTTAAAAGACCGCCTGCTCTGTCACTTCTTTCATACATAGTCACAGCAATTCCTGAACGAAGCAAATATGTAGCTGCTGATAATCCAGCTGGTCCACTTCCAATTACTGCTACTTTTTTATTTGTAGTTATACCAGGAAAATCTGGTTTGAAACCGGCTTTAAATCCCGCTTCTGTAATATGAGTTTCAATTCCACCAATAGTAATGGCACCATGTCCATCATTGAGAGTACAGTCACCTTCACAAAGTCTATCATGAGGGCAAATTCTACCCATGACTTCAGGAAATGGTGAAGGTTCATTTGACAATTTAAATGCAAATTCTAAATCTTTTTCTGAAACAGCTTTTAACCACTGAGGTATATAGTTATGTAATGGACATTTATTTAAACAGAATGGATCACCACATTGAATACATCTACTACTCTGTGTTGCTGCATCGTGCTTGTCATACATCTCATATATTTCACCAAAATCTTTTGTTCTATCGACAACTAGTCTTTTGCTAGGTGCTATTCTTTCTGTTGTTAAAAATTCTCTCATATTAATCTCCATTCTCAAGATTTAAAGGTAGTTTTGTTAAATTTTTAGGTTTAATTAACCAAAAATTTCTAACCTCTACTCTAAAGTTATCAAGTAATTCTTTTGCTTTTTTACTCTCTGTTTCTACTACATAATCTTTTAATAATCTTTTTAAAAGATGTCTTGCATCTGCACCTTCATCAGTATCAATTCTAACAGCTTCAACTAATTCACGATTTACATTTTCAACAAAGGTATGATCAGCATCATAAACAAAACTGACACCTCCTGTCATACCAGCACCAAAGTTAATACCTGTATGACCAAGTATAACAATAATACCACCTGTCATATATTCACAAGCGTTATCGCCAGTACCTTCAACTATAGCAATAGCACCAGAGTTACGAACAGCAAATCTTTCTCCAACACTTCCGGATATATAAAGCTTACCGCCTGTAGCTCCATAAAGACAAGTATTACCACCTGCACTAAATTCTTGACCCTGGTTTTTAGAAGTAATTATTATTCTACCTCCATGCATACCTTTACCAATATAGTCATTTGCTACACCTTCTAGATACAGAGAAACACCATGAATTAAAAATGCGCCGAGTGCTTGCCCAGCTATACCACTTAAATTTATTCTAATAGTATCTGACTTAAGTCCAGTATCGCCATAATACTCTGCGATTTCACCACTTATTAAGGCACCAAAACTTCTATGTAGATTTGTAATCTCTCTTGTTATTTTTACTTTTTGATCAGGGTGTTTAATAGAAACATAAGCTTCTTTTAAAACATCATGTTCAAAGGCGTTACTATCAAATGGAGGGTTAAATTTTTGTTGATGCGTGTTAAGTCCATCTTCTTCATGAAGGATGGCACTAAAGTCAAATTTTTGAGCAAACTTATCATCAATAACTTTAAGTATATCAACACGACCAATCATTTCTTCCATGGTTCTAAATCCAAGTTCAGCCATTATTGAACGAATATCTTCTGTTAAAAGAGTAAAAAAGTTTATAATTTGGTCAACATGCCCTTTAAAAAACTCTTCGCGGAGTTTTTCATTTTGAGTTGCGATACCTACTGTACACTTATTTACATGACAAATACGAAGCATTTTACAACCAACAATAGTTAGAACACCTGTTCCAAATGCAAAAGATTCAGCACCTAAAAATGCTGCTTTTACAACATCTAAACCTGTTTTTAGACCACCATCAGTTTGAAGTTCAACAAGACCTCTAAGATTATTTGCTTTGAGTGCGTTATGCGCTTCACTTAGACCAATTTCCCATGGATTACCAGCAAATTTAATCGAAGTAAGTGGAGCAGCCCCAGTTCCGCCATCACCACCGGAAATAATAATTTTATCTGCATATGCTTTAGCAACACCGGCTGCAATAGTACCGACACCTATTGTCGAAACTAGTTTAACGGCTACTCTCGCCTTAGGATTAACTTGCTTCAAATCAAAAATAAGCTGCGCTAAATCTTCTATAGAATAAATATCATGATGCGGAGGTGGTGAAATAAGTGTTACACCTGGAACTGTATGACGTAGTTTTCCAATCAATGCAGATACTTTATGTCCTGGCAGTTGTCCACCTTCACCTGGTTTTGCTCCTTGAGCCACTTTAATCTGAATCTCTTCTGCACTTCTTAAATATGCTGGAGTTACACCAAAACGACCTGAAGCAACCTGTTTAATTTTCGAAACTCTTTCAGTGTCAAAACGTGCTGGATCTTCTCCACCTTCACCTGAATTTGACTGAGCACCCATTCTGTTCATTGCAATAGCAATTGTTTCATGTGCTTCAGGAGAAATTGAACCAAGACTCATTGCTGCAGATGAAAATCGTTTGAATATTACTTCTTTAGGCTCAACTTCAGAAATGTCAATAGGTTTTCTGTCAGATTTAAATTCAAAGAAATCACGGATAAATTTGAAACCTCTTTTGTTAACTATATCTTTTAGTTTATCATAATCTTTTTTACTGCCGCTTGCTGCTACAGCATGAATAGCATGAATAACAGCAGGTCCGAAATCGTGATGTTCTTGTCCATTATAAAATTTATAAAATCCACCAATTTTTAATGGAAAGATTGTATTGAATCCATCTTCTTTAAATGCGTCATCATGATAGCGTTGAAGTCTTTCATCAATATCATTGTAATCTAAACCACCAAGTGCAGAATGTGATGTTTCAAAACAATCTTTTACAATTTCTTTGCTCAGACCAAGTACATCAAATAAACCTGCATTACGATACGAAGCAATCGTTGAAATACCCATTTTCGACATAATTTTGAGTAGTCCGTTGTTGAGTGAAGTATGAACTAATTTTAAAGCGTCTATGCAATCAATATCTGTTGCTTTAGATTTAGCTAACTGATCAAATGCAGTTGCAAAAAGTAAATTTGGATAAATAGCACTAACACCATATCCTAGAAGCACAGCCGCGGCATGAGAATCTGTAACTTCTCCTGTTACTGCTATCATAGATACTAAATGGCGTATTTTGTTTTTTAATAATGCTATATTTAAGCTACCTACTACCATAGCCATAGGAATAATTTTTTTATTTGCACCAAACTCATAATCGTCTAAAATAACAATTCTTGTGCCCTTGTTTTTAACAGAATCTATAATTTCAGATATCAAAGCTTCTAATGAGCCTTTTAAATCTTTAGTATATGCTGTAGAAAATGTAGCATTTTGGTAAAAAGCTTCATATCGAGGTGAATTTTTATCTCCAAACGATTTTAATACTTCAAGTTTTTCACTTGTAATTATAGGAGAAATAGATTTTAAACGGTGTGCATGACTTGGAATCTCATCAAGAATATTATGAACTTCACCAAAACCTGTATTAAGACTCATTACAACTTTTTCACGAATTGGATCAATTGGCGGGTTTGTTACCTGCGCAAATTTTTGTTTAAAATAATCAGAAAAATTTCTTTGTTTAGTTGAAAAAGCAGCCAAAGGAGTATCGTCACCCATCGAGCCGACAGCTTCTTTTCCCTCTTTAAACATTGGCTCAATAACTTGTTCAACTATTTCTTGAGTAATATTGAAGTATCTTTGTCTTTTTATGAGGTTTTCACCATTAAAATCACTCTTAGCAACGTATTGCTCTTCAACATGTTCTTGAAGATAAATCATATGCTCATTCAACCACTTCATATAAGGATTAGAGCTTTTTAAGTAGTCATTAATCTGTTCGTTTTTAAGAATTTTTCCAAATTTAAGGTCAAGTCCAAGCATTTCACCAGATTGAAGACGGCCTCTTTCTTTAATTTCTTCTTCAGCAATATCAACAACACCATACTCACTTGCTATGAGAAGGTTATTGTCTTTTGTAACGATGTATTTAGAAGGACGAAGACCATTTCTGTCCAATACACAACCAAGATAGCGGCCATCAGTTACAGAAAATGCAGCAGGACCGTCCCATGCTTCAAATACAGTTGAATGGTACTCATAGAATGCACGAAGCTCTGGGTCCATATGTGGAGCATTTTGCCAAGCTGAAGGAATAACCGCACGAACAGCTTTAAAAAAGTCCATACCGTTCACAATCAAAAATTCAAAGAAGTTATCAGCCGATGCACTGTCAGACGAATTAAGTTGTAAAATTGGTAGAATTCTTTGGATCTCTTCAGGTGTAAATACTTCACTTTTAATAGACTCAGATTTAATCTTAACATTTATACGATTGCCCTCGACAGAGTTAATCTCACCATTATGAGCAACAGCACGAAAGGGTTGAGCCAACTTCCACATTGGTAAAGTATTTGTTGAAAATCTTTGGTGAAATAACGAAAAAGAGATTTTAAAATTTTCATCTTGTAGATCTGGATAAAACTCTTTAAAATGAGTAGGCATTATAAGCCCTTTATATGAAAGAACTTTTGAACTCATTGAAGCTATATAAAAGTCCATCTCATCTATAAGTTTATGCTCACACTCTTTACGAGAAAGATATAAAAGTGCATCAAACCTATTTGTTGCCATTATAGAATTTGGAACTATAAATAGTTGCACTATATCTGGTAATGATGCAAGAGCTTGATTCCCAAGTGCATTTACGTCTGTGGGTACTTTTCTGCTAAGTACTATTTTTAAATCATTATGAGCACAGATCTCTTCTAGTGTTTTTAAACAATCTGGATTTTTTGTAAAAACAGATGCTATTGCGAATTGCTTTGAAAGTTCAACACCCAGACTCAGTGCCTCTTTTCTCATAAAAGATTCTGGCATAGATAGCAAAAGTCCACAACCATCACCTGTTTTCCCATCCGCTGCTATTGCACCACGGTGCATCATTCGCTCTAACGCAGTAACTGCATCATCTAAAACTTTATATGATGCCTTATTTTTAATATTAGCTACAAGGCCAAAACCACAGTTGTCCTTGAATGATCTTAATAAATCATGATGTTCAATCATTTTTACTCCTAAAATTTATAAATTAGATAACAATTTTCTATTGATTTAAGCTTTTTTTAAACGAACTTAGTCTATTTAGATAAAGTGCTTACATTTTACTATTTAAAGGTTTAAGAAAGTATAATATACGAAATGTTTATAAAATATTTTTAAATTTTGTGTATAAAAGAAGCAGGTTCATGCAGGGTTACATCATAAATCTAAATAAAGTCAAAGATGAAGATTTAATAGTCACAATAATATCAAGAGAAAGCTTAGATACCCTTTACAGGTTCTATGGTGCTAGACATGGAACTATAAATATTGGTTTCAAATTAGACTATGAAAAAGAAGCTTCAGGCAAATCTACGGTATCAAGACTTAAAGATGTTATACACATAGGTTTCAGTTGGATTAATGATTATAAATTACTGAGATTATGGCAAGATTTTTTAGCACTTTTTCACAAACACCTAAAAGATGCAGAAGAGCCGGGTGAATTCTATTTTGAGCTAATTGACAAAGCCTCTAAAGAATGGAATAAACAAAATTCCAAAAGAGTGGCAATAGAATCTTATGTTAAACTTTTAGAACATGAGGGAAGATTGCACACTGAATTAAATTGTTTTTTATGCTCTCAGGCTATCACTGGAGAAGTTTCTCTCATACGTGCATTTTTACCCACACATAAAGAGTGCACGCATACGCTAAGCATACCAAAAGTTGCTTTACAAGAGCTCTTTATTAATAAGTCTAGTCTATTCTTGAACGATAAAGAAGTAGACAGACTTTGGTATGTTTTACTTGAAGGTTTATGATTTTTTAGCAACAAGTGAAGCAGTTCTAATTTTTTCACCTCTAAGATTTACATCATCTCTCTCTTCATAGTAGATGACATCTAGTCCTATAAAAGAGTGAAGAAGTTCATTTTTTCTAAGTAGATAATCTAAATTCATTGTTTCATGTTTATAATCACCATGTGCCAATATAAAAGTTTCAAAAATAATTACACCGTCTTTTTTGAGAGCATCTTTCATTTGAGATACCAATCTGCGGTTTAAATAATTAATGTTTACAATTAAATCATACTTATGTGGAGTTATATTGTATTTATCTAAATCAGCCTCTATTTTGTTGATAGTAGCAGTTTTTTTCACACGTGCCAATGCATAGTCTGATAAATCGACTGCATCTACTATAAAACCTTTTTCTGCTAAAAAGTGTGTATTTCTACCTGTTCCACATGCCAGGTCAAGCGCTTCACCGATATTGGCCTGATCTACATATTTCTCTACAATTTTAGCAACATTATCTGGCATTGGAAACTCAACAAATCTCTTATTCCATCTCTCTTTATCTTCATACATTTTATAGTCCCTTAAATGAGCCGAGCTCATTTATTCCGCTTGCGCCGCTGTGGCGACTAAAGTTTTTTATCATAATCTTATATTTCCTTTTATGAAAGTCTATTTCTATACGCTTCGTAACCAAATTCTTTTACTACATCTAAAGTTCCATCTTTTCTGAGTATAGCCAATGAAGGCAGAGCAATTCCATTGAATGTTGTATTTTTAACAAAAGTATAATGAATCTGGTCTTCAAAGATAATTCTATCTCCAATTTTTAAGGGTTCATCGAAAGAGTAATCACCCATAATATCTCCAGCGAGACATGTATTTCCACCAAATCTATATGTATATTTTTTTTCTCCAGCTTCACCGCTTCCTCTAACGTCTGCACGGTAAGGCATAGCTAAAGTGTCCGGCATGTGGGCTTCAGCAGATGTGTCAAGTATGGCAACATTCATGCCATTATGAAAAACATCCAGGACTGTAGAAACTAAAACTCCAGTTTTCCAACCTACTGCTTCACCCGGTTCAAGATAAACGTCTACATTGTATTTCGCTTTAAATTCTTTTACAAGGCGTATCAGTTTTTCAACATCATAACCTTTTTTAGTTATGTGGTGACCGCCGCCAAAGTTTATATATTTCAAACCTTTAAAATATTTTGAAAATTTTTCTTCAAAAGCGACTAAAACCTCTTCAAGAGCATCAACATTTTGCTCACAAAGCGCATGAAAATTTAGCCCGTCTATATGTTTTAAAACTTCTTCATCAAAATTTGCAAGTGTAGTTCCAAGACGACTGTAAATTCCACATGGATTATAAATATCTTTTGGAGATGATGAGACTTCAGGGTTTATTCTGAGAGAGAACTCGGCATGTGGATTTATTTTTTTTACACTATCTTTATATTTAAAAAGCTGATTAGGAGAGTTAAAGACAATATGGTCAGATATCTTAGCAATTTCTTCTATATCTTCATCTTTAAAAGCCGGCGAATATGTATGGACTTCGGCATGTGGATTAAACTTACAAAACTCTTCCCTAGCCAAACGAGCTTCATGAAGTCCACTTGAAGTGCACCCTTTTAAGTATTTTGAAACTAACTCAAATGTACTCCACATAGCAAAGCCTTTAAGAGCTAAAATAATTTTAGCTCCGCTCTCTTGTTGTACATAGTTTAATAATTTCAAATTATTTTCTAAAAGTTCTTCCTCACAGATATAGCAAGGAGTTTTGTTTAAACTCTCATAAGACATTTTATACTTCTAACTCTTTTATCTGCCAAGGAAGACCTTGAGTCATCATCTCTTCCATAAACGGATCAGGATCCATTTGTTCCATATTAAACACGCCCTTCCCGCTCCAAATACCTTTTAACATCAGTTTTGCACCAATCATAGCAGGAACACCAGTTGTGTATGAAACACCTTGAGCCTTAACCTCCGCATAACACTCTTCATGATCTTTTACCTGGTAAATATATATTTTTCTTTTTTTACCGTCTTTGATTCCCTCAGCAACTATACCGATATTAGTCTTACCTTTAGTTCTTGGACCAAGTGAAGCCGGGTCTGGAAGTAGTGTTGCTAAAAACTCCATTGGGACTATTTTCATCCCCTTATGCTCAATCGGTTCAATTCCAAGCATTCCAACATTTTCTAAACACTTCATATGCGTTAAATAACTTTGTCCAAAAGTCATAAAAAATCTAATACGCTTAAGACCTTTTATGTTTAGAACAAGTGATTCAAGCTCTTCATGGTAAAGCAGATAAGAGTCTTTTGGACCAACTTCAGGATAATCCCAAACTTGCATAATCTCCATCGGCTCAGTCTCAATCCACTCACCATTTTCCCAGTAACGACCTTTTGAAGA
>JAGXIA010000047.1 GCA_024635885.1 Helicobacteraceae bacterium
AGTTCAAATGTTGCTTCTATAACAGTAGTGTCAATATCTGTATATCTATACCCAAACTCTACGTCTTTTTTTTGTTTTGTCCCTTGGCATGTGGAAATAGAAATAAGATTGTTAAAAATCTCATACACTTTAAGTCCTGCATTCATTTTTACAAGACCGCCGAGTGTTCCCGGAAGATGAGAAACAAATTCAAAGTTTGCAATATCATGTTTTTTACAAAATGAGGCTATTTTACCAGAGGGAGTCGCTGCACCTATTTTTAAAACATTATCTTCTATTGTAATATAGTCATATTTTTTACTGAGTATCATAAGAGGAGGGGTCTGCTCACCTATTAAAATGTTATTGCAAGAGCCTATGAGATAGTGGTCTTTAAGTTGAGAGTTACACTCTTCAATGATGTGCACATCTATAGTATCTCCCATTTTCATTGAAGAAAACTTGGAGAAATTGATTGCTTTTGTAGCCATTACTGCACAAATGTTGGTATCAGATTAAAAACACGAGTTGAGTAGTCAGTCATGGAATTTAGCATCCAAGGCATTGTTAGAATAATGACAATTACAATACCTAAAATTTTAGGAATAAAAGAGAGAGTCATTTCATTAATTTGAGTTGTTGCCTGAAAAATACTAACGGCTAGACCTAAAAACATACCGGTTAAAAGTCCAGGCAAAGCAAGTAGAAGAGCCATTTTAAAAGTTTCAACACCAAGTGCGATGAGTTTTGCTTCCATTTTATGAGTTCCTTAATTCTTTGTACTCTGTAGGTATTAAATAATCTTCTATTTTTACAGGAGTATCATAAAAACCATGTGCATAGCCTATTTCAAAAAGCTTATTTATAGCCTTGTATTGAATAGGGCTAAGTGTAATTGATTCATCATTTGCATACAACTCTAAGTATTTATCTAGAGTTGGCGCATCAATTCTAACTAAATCGCGTTCGATAAGCATTTTTGAGAGCCTATCTTTATGGTCACGTGCAATTTGTACAGCTTTGGTAAGAGTTGCCTCATATTCAATAGCTTTATTGAGTGGAAGTGAACGGCGAATTGCCATACCGCCAAGAGGAAGAGGCAGGTCTTTGCCAGCTAACTCTTGCCAGATATCCCACATTTCGCGCTCAACTTCTAGTTTATCATCGAAAGTTAAAATACTTTCATGAATTAAAACACCAGCATGAACATCACCGTCAAGAACGGCTTGCTCTATCTCCAAAAAGTTCATATAAGTAACTCTTGCTTCAGGATAAGCAATTCGAAAAAGCATAGCGTTAGTTGTATGCTCACCACTAAGGGCAACTTTAAAATTTCTTTTTAGTTTTTCGCCTTTTTTCTTAATAAGTTTAGGTCCATAACCTTCACCAAAGCTTACAGCAGTTCTGAGCGGTGCATACTCTTCTTTTATATGCGGATACAAAGCAAAACTTATAGCAACTATGTCATAAACACCATTGAGAGCATCTTCATTTAAAGTTTGAATATCTTTAGCTATGTTGTCAAAGAGGGTGTTTTGCATATCAACCCAGCCAAATTTTATAGCATAGTACATAAATATATCATCGGCGTCAGGTGAGTGTGCAATTAAAGTTCTTTTCATAAACTAGATTTTAACCAAATAAGGATAATATTGCACCTTAAAGAGAATATGAAATTTTACATAAAAAGTAAAAAAACATAAAAATATGACAAAATGAAATATTATTGATAGAGTAATTCAAATTGACATATAATAAGTCTAAATTAACAATAAGTGAGCCCAAGATGGATGCAAACAAACAAAAATCATTAGACTTAGCAATGAAACAAATCGATAAAGCATTTGGTAAGGGTGCTTTAATGAGATTAGGGGATAAAGAATTTGAACCTATAAGAGCTATTAGTACAGGTTCTATTGGGCTTGACTTAGCTCTAGGTATAGGTGGAGTTCCCCAAGGCCGTGTTGTAGAGATATATGGACCAGAAAGTTCTGGTAAAACTACCTTAGCACTGCAAATTACAGCAGAGTGTCAAAAAGCGGGCGGAGTCTGTGCATTTATAGATGCTGAGCATGCTCTAGATGTTGTTTATGCTAAGAATTTAGGTGTAGATGTAGAAAACCTGCTTGTTTCTCAGCCTGATTATGGTGAACAAGCTTTAGATATTGTTGAGACTATTGCTAGAAGCGGTGCTATAGATCTTATAGTTATTGACTCTGTTGCAGCTTTGACTCCAAAGTCTGAGATTGAAGGCGAAATGTCTGATCAAAATGTTGGCGTACAGGCTCGTCTTATGTCTAAAGCACTTCGTAAACTGACTGGTGTTTTACATAAAATGAACTGTACAGTTATTTTTATCAATCAAATTCGTATGAAAATCGGCATGATGGGTTATGGTTCTCCTGAGACTACAACTGGCGGTAATGCACTTAAATTCTACGCTTCTGTTCGTATTGATGTTAGAAGAATTGCCTCTTTAAAACAGGGTGAGAGTCAAATTGGTAACCGTGTTAAGGCAAAAGTTATAAAAAACAAAGTAGCCCCACCATTTCGTCAAGCAGAATTTGATATAATGTTTGGAGAGGGTATCTCTAAAGAGGGTGAGCTAGTTGATTATGGCGTTAAGCTGGACATCATTGATAAAAGTGGTGCTTGGTTTTCGTATGAAGATATTAAACTTGGGCAAGGGCGTGAAAACGTAAAAGTCAAGTTTAAAGAAGAGCCTGAATTAGCTAAAGAAATAGAAGAAAAAATTAAAGTTGCTATGGGCGTGACTAATCTTATGACCATGGATACATCAGAAATAGAAGAAGCGGATCAATAGGTCTACTTTAAAATTAATACAAAGGCAAGTAAATGTTTATAGATAGCGTAAGTGCAATTGAAGTAATGGATTCTCGCGGTAACCCGACAGTTAAAGCAACAGTAGAATTAAGTGATGGAACAATAGCTAGTGCAATAGTACCATCTGGTGCTAGTACTGGTAAACGTGAAGCTCTTGAACTTCGTGATGGAGGTGATCGTTACATGGGTAAGGGTGTTTTAAAAGCGGTAGATAACGTAAATACTCAAATCTCTGACATCTTAATCGGTCTTTCTCCTTTTAATCAAGCAGTTATTGATGCCGAGATGAAGCAACTTGATGGTACTGCTAACTATGACAATTTAGGAGCTAATGCAGTTCTTGGTGTATCTATGGCTGTCGCTCGTGCTGCTGCTGCTAGCTTAGAAATTCCACTGTATCGTTACCTTGGTGGCGCTAACGCTATGGTTATCCCTACACCGATGTTAAATATTATCAACGGTGGTTCACACGCTGATAACTCAGTTGACTTTCAAGAGTATATGATTGTACCTATGGGTTTTGAAGATTTTGCAGAAGGTCTTCGTGCATCAGCTGAAATTTATCATACTTTAAAAGGTATTTTAAAAGCTAAAAAACACAATACTGCTTTAGGTGATGAGGGTGGTTTTGCACCAGATTTAGGCTCAAATGAAGAGCCTATTCAAATTATTTTAGAAGCAATAGAGAAAGCTGGTTACAAAGCCGGTGAGCAAATTGGTATTGCTTTAGATGTAGCAGCTTCTGAATTAGTAGCAGAGGGTGGTGGTTATAGACTTGATTCTGAAAACCGTACAGTAACTTCTGCTGAGTTAGTTGATTATTATGCTGATTTATGTTCTAAATATCCAATTGTATCTATTGAAGATGGACTTAGCGAGGATGACTGGGATGGATTTAAACTAATGACTGAAAAGCTTGGTAACAAAATTCAAATCGTTGGTGATGACCTTTTTGTAACTAATGTAAATATTTTAAATGAAGGTATTAAAAAAGGTATAGCTAACTCTATTCTTATTAAACCAAACCAAATAGGTACTGTAAGTGAAACAATGTTAACTGTTCGTCTTGCTCAAAGAAATGGTTATACATGTGTCATGAGTCACCGTTCAGGTGAAAGTGAAGATGCATTCATCGCAGATTTTGCTGTGGCTCTTAACTGTGGACAAATCAAAACAGGTTCTACTGCTCGTGGAGAGAGAACTGCTAAATATAACCGTCTTCTAGAAATAGAGAACGAAGTTGTATATGGTGAGTACTTAGGTTCTGAGCTGTTTAACTAAGAAATTTTTTTATGAACAAAGAAGAACTTTATGAAGATATAGATAATGATCAGAGTATTACTCAGAGATATTTAGGCTTATCTTTAGGGAAGTTTTTGCTTTTCTTCTCTATTATAATGGTACTGGGGATTTATCTTGGTCTACTCTTATATGGAACTAATTCGGTAGAAGTGTTGTTTGGATTGCAAGATTATGAAAATTACCTTCAAGATGAAATTGTTAGGTTAAAAAATGACAATGCTGAACTTCAACGGGAATATTTTGAATTAAAAGAGATTTCTGCAAAATAGCTCAGCCCTTTAGATTTAGTATAAATTAAAGTTTAATGATATAATACTTTAAAAAAATTGGGGATTGATTTGATTAGAATTTTATTAATAACACTTTTTTTACTAATCACTTTAAATGCGCGGGAAAATCCTTTTTTCCCCACTGAAGGTGAAAAAGACATACCGCTGACTTCTACTAAAGACATGAGTCTCCCTGCTCTAAAAAGAGCAACGATAACCTTACCTTCCCAAGCTAGAGTTCTTCAAAAAGTGACAATAGAGTTTAAAAATTTAGATGGCTCTATAGAAACTAAAAATATAGAACTGAAAAACGCCATCGATTGGCATTTGCCTATTTTTATTTCACAGAGCTATTCTGCATTAAACGAGAGTGTAGAGCCTAGAATAAGTGAAAAACAAGCTAGCTTTAACAAAATCGCATCTATTAAGTACGCTACATTTTTATCATCAGGAAAAACGCTAAAAATTGTTACTAAAGATAATATAATTAGAAATTTTTTATTAGCAGAGCCTCATAGAATTGTACTTGACTTTAACAGAGATACTTCGCTAAAAAGTTATACAAAAAATATACCTAAAAATGTTTTTTCTGTCATTAGAATAGGTAACCATTCCGGTTATTACAGAGCAGTAATTGAACTTGACGGCTTTTACAGATATGCAATGAAAAAAGTCTCTGATGGTTATATTTTTACTTTGAGATAGAAATAGCAGTTAAAAATAGTAATTAAGCATTGCCCTATATGTTTCTTCACTCTCGAGTTTGTCTGAATAATACTTTTCTATATAATCAAATTTAAATTTTAACTGAAAATTCTGAGTAAGTCTGAAACTTTGGGTAGCATGTCCTAAATACTGCTCTCTTCCGGTATCATAAAATCTTTGCGTTGCTTCTATATTTGTACTCATAAAACTGTATTTATCAAATACAAAACCAAGACTTCCCCCTATAGCTAACACAAATTTATTTTCCATATAAAAGAGTGGGTCTGCCATTGCATAGAAATATGCGAGCTCATTGCCCCAACTGTAACCAAAACCGACAGTTCCAATAAAGTTTGTTTTATTATTCACATAGTTTCTGTCAAATCCAAACTTTGTTCTCCATGAAAAACTATCAAAAAATTCAGATCTTTGTGCGAAGGATGCTATAGATAAAATAGTTGTATCCTCTACTTTTAGCTCTTCTTTTGAATATGATAATTCTAGATTTAAAAACTCTATCTGCGTTCCTCTTAAAAACCCATAGTTACTATCTTCTAAATCATGATATGCAGGACGGATGCCTAAAAATCCTATTTCATTACCTTCTCTATATCCAAAGCCGGCAGTTGTTTTTATGGCTCTATGGGAGTTGAGTGGATTAGGGGGAACTTTAATATCTAGTTTTTTTCCTTGACCAAGTGCTGCTCTTGCTGTTGTAAGGTTATGAAAAAGTTCCAAGTAGTCGGCTTTATTCATATCATTTTTACTGAAGGAATACTCCAGAAATTCTATTGAAGCTTCTAAAATATATTGTTTTTGCTGAATTTCTATAGTCTTATCATCTATAATATCATGAAGCTGTATCTGCGAATTTACTAATGCTTTTGGCATGTGGATATATTCACTGCTGATTAACTCTTCATATTTCAATAAAATAGATCTTTTCGATGCTCTGTAATTTGTTAAATCAAGAATGTTTTCTAACTTTGCAGCATGAACAGTTTCCAATGGAATAACTTCAAAACTAAAATGTTCTCTAAGATCTACACTTGGTCTTGCTGACTCAATAAACCAAAGCATATTGTATGAACAGTTCTCTGTGAAAAAGTAGTAGTATGAATGCGTTCCGTTAAGTTCCCATATATGTCGAAACATCCTTAGAACTTCATCTTCACTAAGGTTTAAATCATATTCCCATATATCCCTTTGTTCAGTGTCTCTGTACTCTTTTAATTTATCATAATATGGAAGAAGTGAATATCTGCCAAAGTAACCGCCAAATAAGCCTTTTACTGCAAATACTACGGCATTAGCATCATCTGGATTGGCATCTGCCGCATAATTGACGGCATATGAGAGCAGTTTTGATTTATAGGCAGAGTTTATTCGTAAAAAAGTGTGACCAAACATGGAAGCTGGAGAGTTAATATGTGCTGATGGAAAAACCAAGGTTGCAGATTTCGGGTTAACTCTTTGCAATATTTTATTATATTCAGTACATTCAACTTTTGCAAAATCATCAATATTGAGATTCTCTTGCAACCAAGCTTTTCTTGCAGGGAACCGGCACGCACTTGAGTTGTCATCAAATACTGTTTCATTATAAAGAGCGTTTAGGGTAGCATCAAGTTCATTTTTTGCATTACTTTTACCATCAGTAGCGAAAAAAAATCTTCCATCATCTATTTCACTTTCACCATCGACCATGTGGAGTAATAGATGCCAGTACCTTTTATCTGATAATTTCAGTTTTTCTGCTGTATTTATAGATTCAAAAAGAGAAGCACTTAAAAAAGTAGTACAAAAAATGAGGATTAATAATATTCTATTTAAAATGGAAGTTCCTAAATATAGTGTGAGAGATAAAGCAAATTAAACGAGAAGAACTCGTTTAATTACTGGCTACTTATAAAGAAGTAGTTGAAATATTGTCAAGTACGTCAGACATTTCTACTTTTTGAGATGTATAAATGCTGTTGTAGTTTGCTTGAAGTGATGCAGAAAAAGTTGCAGTGTCTTCAACATTTAAAAGTTCTGCTAGAGTGTCAATTGATTCACCATGACCTACAGCAATTTCTTTAGCTAAAATATCCATGTTAGAAGCAACAAACTCTTCAGCCATTTCATTCATAACAAATTTAGTTTTTTGACAACCTAAAGTTCCTGAAGTGATACCAAAAGTTTGATTCATTGAAGTACCGTTTGTTGTAGCTTGAAGCGCTAACATCACTGCAGTAGAATCATCTTTGATTATCATTGCACCAAGACCACAACCTGTTTGATTGTTTACATTAGCCATCGCACCTGTACTAAGAGCTAAAACAGCTACTACACTTACTAAAATCTTTTTCATATAAATTCCTCGTGTTTAAGATAAAGCTATTGTATGTTTATTTAACTTAATTTATAATAATACTTAACAGTACTGTTAAGCAAGTTATCTATTTTTGTACTTAATTACTTGAACAAAAAGCAGGTAATATAATCAATGTAAGCGTTAATTGAATAATAATTTTAAAATATTTCATTTGAATTTCCTTATATTAAAGTTAATTGATAATATCGTATTTATAAATTTTAGTTAATATTCAATATAATGAAGTACAGTTAAGTTGAATTATTATCTTGTAGTGTATAATAAGCTTCAAAAAAAAAGGTATGTGGAATTTCCACATGCCAAGACTAAATGAAGATTAAATAATTTTTATTAAAATAATTTAAAGGATATTGTAAAACTTGGACTTATTAATACTGTTTTTTGTACTTTCGGTGGGCGTTTCATTTTTGTGCTCAGTTCTAGAATCGGTGCTTCTGTCTGTAAACATGTCTTATGTTTCAGTCTTAGAGAAAGAAAGACCAAACATTGGAGAACTTCTTAAAAATCATAAGAAAAATATTAACAAATCAATAGCTTCAATTTTAATTTTAAATACTATTGCCAATACTGCAGGAGCAGCTGCAGTTGGAGCCCAAGCCTCTAAGATTTATGGAAATGAAGCCGTTATTTATGTCTCTGTAGTCTTAACATTTGCTATTTTATTTTTGTCAGAAATAATCCCTAAAACAATAGGAGCGGTTTACTGGAAACAGTTAGCTCCAATATCGGCGCAAGTTATACTTGTTTTTATTTGGATTACATACCCCATTATTCTAACAACTCTTTTTGTAACAAATAGAATTGCTAAAGGCAAAGAGGATATTCACACTTTAACAAAAGAAGAGCTTTTACATAGTATGCTTCAGAGTGAAGATGATGGAGTTATTGATGAGAAAGAATCAGATGTAATTGAAAATATTTTAAATCTTAGTAAAATTAAAGTAAGTGAAATATTAACTCCAAGAAGTGTTGTCTTTGCATTAGATGAAACTATGAGTATCAGTGAAGCGCTTGAATTGGAAGATATATTTAAATTTTCCCGTTTTCCTGTTTACAATAATTCAATAGAAGAAGTCAGCGGAATTGTTTTAACAAAAGATATATTAAGACAAGCACTAAAAGACAATAGAGTAAGTGTCGGCAGCGTTAAAGAAGAAATTTACACTGTCAATGAAAATATACCTGTTTCAAAAGCACTAGACCTCTTTATACAAAAAAAATATCATATGTTTTTAGTAACAGATAATTATGATCAAACAGAAGGCATTATAACTCTTGAAGATTGTGTAGAAACTATTTTAGGCGTAGAAATTCTTGATGAGAGCGATACTATAGAAGATATGCGTGAACTTGCAAAAAATATAATGAAACAAAAAAGAAAAAATAAAAATAAGAAAAGGGAAGAAAGCCTCTAAAAAAGGGCTACCGACATAAAAACTATTTAATTGCTTTTTTAGCAATATTATTTATAAAATAAACAGCAATCAGGCTAAGGATTCCACCTATGAGAACATGTGTCTGAACATTTTCATCTAAGACTATCCAGGCAATCAAAATAGCGAAGGTCGGAACTAAAAACATAAATGAACTTGTGATTTCACTGCCAAGTTTCCCTGATGCCACAAAAAATATAGTTGTTGCTACACTTTGACCAAGTACAGCTAGATAAATCATAGCAATCCAAAAATTTGTCCCTTCATTAAAAACATTTAATAAGTTAGAGTCATACGCATATATAAATGTGACAACTGTAGCAACTACAGAGATTAAAAAACTGTAATGCACAGGGTGTATATATTTATGCGAGTGCTGAGATAAAACAGTTACTCCAGCCCAGATTATTGCGCATAGTAAAAAGTATACATTTGAGCCATTAAGAAAAAGATTGATATCTGCAACCTGAAGCATTATTACCCCACCAATCACTCCTAAAAAAAGACCAAAATATTGAGCATTTTTAAGTCTTTTTTTAAAAATAATAGCAACAAGTAAAAAAGTCATAACGGGACTAAGTGTAGTTATAATTACTCCACCGGAGCCAGCCATTCCATGTTTTACACCCAAATATGAAGAGACCATAAAGGCAATATTGAGCACAGAACTGCCGAGCACATATTTAATGTTCCCTTTATTAAGCGCCAGCGGTTCTTTCATCAAATAAAGTATAGGTAAAAAGGAAAGACTCATAATAAAAAAACGCCAAAAAATAATGACATCCATTGGTAAGGTATATGTCAGAATTTTTAAAGCACTCCACCCACCGCCCCACAATAACATTGCCAGAACTAGTAAGTATAAAAAGTGTACGTTTTTCATGTCCTCTTTAAAGAAGCTTTTTTCTCAAGTTGGTCAACTATTTTTGCTACAACAAGGTCGGAAGTAACATTAAGTGAAGTTCTACACATATCTAAAATACGATCAACTGCTACTATTAACGCTATATATTCTACGGGAAGATTCAGCTGGTTTAAAATCACAACCATCATTACAAGTGAAGCACTTGGAAGTGCTGCCACTCCGACGCTTAAAGCTACAACTGTGATGCCTAGAAGAACTTGATCTCCAAAGCTGAGTGCAACTCCGGCAAGATTGGCGATATATAAAACAGCTACACTTAAATAAGCAGCTGTTCCATCCATAGATACAGTTGCCCCTAAAGGAAGAACAAAAGAGGCTGTTTTTTTGCTAACACCACCCATCTCTTCCGTCACTCGCATTGAGACCGGCAGGGTAGCGGCTGAAGATGCTGTAGAAAATGCCATGATTGGAGCTTCTCTAACATCAGATAGATAATGATAGGGATTTATTTTTCCAAAAAATGCCAAAATTGCAGGAAGAGTTAAAACTGCATGAAATAAAATGACCCCGACAACCACAAGAATATATTTCCACAAGCCTACAACAACATCTATCCCTTGATCGGCAATAACATAGGATATTAGACTAAAGACACCAATTGGAGTCATAAGAATTACCCACTCGGCCATCTTCAGCATTGCCTCTGAAACGGCTGTGAAAAATTTAACAATAGGTTCTTGTTCTACTGGTTTTAAATAGAGTGAAGCCACACCGAAAAGTATAGAAAAGACTATAATCTGCATCATAGAACCAGTGCTGAGTGCATTAAATACATTTATTGGAATAAAGCTTAAAATCATACTCTCGAATGAAAAAGAAGCGAGACTGGCAGCTTTTGCATATTCAAGTCCTTCTCCACTTACATGTTCACCAATAGTAAATATGTTCATAGCAATTATAGCTAAGAGTACAGCGAGTGCTGTTGTTAACAGATAAAGCCCAATTGTTTTAAGCCCTATATTTTTAAGGTGTTCAAGTGAGCCTAAGCCTAGAATAGCTATGTAAATACTGGAAAAAACGAGAGGCACAACTAGCATTTTCAAAAAAGCTATAAAAACTGTACCAATTACCTTTTGCTCAAGTGCCAGCTCTGGAAAATAAATACCAAAAAACACACCGAGAATTATACCAAGCAGGACAAGCGTATTTGTAGTAGCATATTTTTTAATTTTTTTAATCACTCTTTCTCCTTAATTAGTCAATAAATTGCGAAACAAGTTTATTTAAGCTTGTTTCATCTAAAGCACCAGAAACTCTATTCACTTCTTTGCCATTTTTAAATATTATAAGTGTGGGAATACTTCTAATTCCAAATCTGGCACCTAAGTTTTGTTCACTCTCAGTATTGACTTTTGTAAAAAGAACTTTTAAGGGAAAGTTCTTTGCACTTTTTTCAAAATTTGGTCCCATCATCTTACAAGGACCACACCATGGTGCCCAAAAATCTACCACAACAGGTAAATCACTGTTTACTACAACTTCATCAAAATTGTTTTCACTTAACTCTAATGGAGTTGTAATAAGTAAAGAATTTTTACATTTACCACAGTTGGCTTTTGTGTAAGATTCTTTGACTGGTATGTTATTAACACTTAAACATGAGGGACAAACTACACGCATAGCGTCCCCTTTTGAGTTAGTACTATTGTTAGACCATCTTCTTTTACTTCAATCAATTTGTCGCTTTTTAATTCGTTCATTGCTTCTTCTAAAGCGTCATTTTGTTTTGGATTTAATTTTGTTAAAATATTTTGGACTACATCTTGTTTTGTCATAACTTGACCAGCATGATTGCGCTTTTTAAACCAAGCCATAAACATCTCTTTAACTTCATTTTTAGGAGCTGTATCCATATTGTTTTTTTTTGGAGGAGATTTTCTTTTATTTGTATGAGGAGAACTTGTGTGCTTAGTAGATGGTTTCATGACTTACCTTCTTTTTTTGTAATTGTATTTATTTCGACATTGTCACATTTTTTTACTAAAACAATAGAATAAGCACTTGTATATAAACACCGAGTGAATAAAGTATCTTAGATTCATGTAAGGCTTTTTCTCTGCCTTGACAAGAATCACAATTCTAACATAAATTATTGTTATAAGTAAAGGGAATTGATGGCTTAAAATCAAGGCGTGCAGACCAGCCGTAAAGTCCACCAAATGCAAAGCAAAATTAAGTTAGACTATTGACTTTATTTACCTATTCTCTTTACTTCATACATATCTGTTCTTCTGTCTTTTAAGTTTTTAACACTGCCAAATTCGTGCAGTTCTGTTAAGAGGTCTATGTCAACATCGGCTATTAAAACCATTTCAGCATTTGGAGTAGCTTCTGCTTTTATTCCATTTGTGGGAAAAGCAAAATCACAAGGTGTAAACACCATAGACTGGGCAAACTGCATATCCATGTTGTGCACATTTGGCAGGTTTCCTACGCTTCCTGCAATGGCAACATAACACTCATTTTCTATGGCTCTTGCCTGAGAACAGTGTCTTACTCTTGAATATCCATTTTGTGTGTCTGTCAAAAATGGAACAAACAAAATATCCATTCCCTCTTCTGCAAGCAGTCTGCTGAGTTCAGGGAATTCAGTATCATAACAAATAAGTATCCCGATTTTTCCACAGTCAGTGTCAAATGTTTTGACGCCATGTCCGCCTTGCATTCCCCATATTTTTGCTTCGTCCGGTGTTACATGTATTTTTTCATAACGGTCAATCGTACCGTCTCTTCTGCATAAATAGCCGACATTGTAAAGATGCCCGTCTTTTATTTCAGGCATACTTCCTGAGATAATGTTAATATTATAAGACATAGCAAACTCTGAAAATTTCTGAATAATATCATGCGTGTGTTTAGCTAACTCTCTAATCGCATCGGGCTCTGAGAGATGGTTATTCTCAGCCATTAAAGGTGCATTGAAAAATTCTGGAAACAGAGCAAAATCTGAACGGTATCCCGAAACGGTATCTATAAAATATTCCGCTTGCTGTAACAACTCTGCAAGATTTTTATAAGGTCGCATCTGCCATTGAATCAAACCCAATCGAACTATTTTTTTCTTTGCCGTAGCTATTTTACTTGGTTTTTCGTAATAAATGTTATCCCATTCAAGTAAAACAGCAAATTCTCCAGATGCTTGATCTCCTTCTAAATAACCCTTTAAAATTTTTGAGGGGTGAAAATCATTGGATATTTGAAAATTAAGTACAGGATCATTCATCTCTTTTCTTTTTACTTTTTCAATATATTCTTTTGCTGAAAGTTCATTCTCATATTTATGAAAATTTGGAATTCTTCCGCCAAAAGCAATCCCTTTAAGATTAAGTTTTTCACACAACTCTTTTCTGTAGTCATATAAACGTCTTCCTAGTCTAAGACCTCGGAACTTAGGTTTTACAAATACATCTATTCCGTAAAGTATATTTCCCTTATCTGTATGTGTATCAAAAGTATAGTTTCCGGTTATTTCTTTATAGGTATGATGATTAGCAAATTCATCGTAGTTTACAATGATTGCAAAGGCACATCCTGCTAATTCCCCATCAATTTTTATAACTACTTGACCTTCTTGAAATTTTTCAATCAATGATTCAATCTGCACTTTTTGCCAATAAGCATCATCCAAAGCTTCGTATGATAGCAACATAACTTCTTTTAACTCTTCATAATCATCAATGCTAAGAAATTTCAGTTCAATGTTTTCTCGTATTTGTATTTCCATTTCGTCCAACTATATTCTAATTTTTACTAAGAATTATATCTGAATTGTGTAATGAGATAAACATCAAATAAAACTAATATTACTAAAATAAGTTTGATTTAAATATATCATGATAATATTAAAGCAGAAGGAATCTAAAAATGCAGATAAGTAAAACAACGTTTGAATCAGCAAAAGATGTAGCTGCCTCCTGGCAAAGTGACATCGATGAAAACAGAGTGCGCAGTGAGATAAAATTTCATAAGATAATGAAAAGAATGCTTAAAAATCCTATGAATAAGCTTTTTCTCATCGAACTACTGGATCAGAGTTTTCGCTCCCATGATGCAGCAAGAATTGCAAATCAGTTAGAGTACATATTTTCAAAGTACAAAGGGACAGATGTCTTTACAGATTTTGAGAATTTGTTAGTATGGTCATTTCGACATATCGGGATTTACATGCCCAATATCTCTGTTGCACTTTTTATTAAATATCTTCGTAATGACATCAGTGACATAATTATAAAAGGTGAAGATTCTGCACTTAATAAACACCTGCAAAAGAGACGTGATGAGCATACGAGAGTCAATATAAATATAATCGGTGAGATGGTTTTAGGAGAGAAAGAAGCCGAAGCCAGAATACAAAAATATATTAAAGCATTAGAAAGTCCACATATAGATTATATTTCCATAAAAATCTCTACCATATTCTCACAAGTCATGCCTGTTGCTCATGAGTGGAGTGTTAACGAAATTTCAAGTAGATTAGACCGTATTTACTCGGCAGCGATGAAAAATACATTTATCCACGATGGTAAAGAAAAATACAAATTTGTAAACCTTGACATGGAAGAATATCATGATATAAACATAACAATAGATGCTTTTATGCAGACACTTTCCAAGGACAAATTTTATTTACTTGAAGCCGGAATTGTCTTACAGGCCTATCTTCCTGATACACTTGATAATCTTAAAAAGCTTGTGACATGGGCAAAAAAAAGAATCAACAAAGGTGGCGTGCCGATTAAAATCCGTTTAGTAAAAGGTGCAAATCAGGAGATGGAACTGACAGAAGCAAGTTTGCGTAACTGGCCGTGTGTGACTTACCTGAACAAAGCCGAGACAGATGCTAATTTTAAGGTTCTAATGAATTATCTTATAGAAGCGGACGTCGCACCATATGTACACGTCGGAATAGCTTCTCACAATCTTTTTGACCAAGCCTTAGCGATGTTGATTGCACGTGAGAGAGGGGTTGAAGCTTATTGCAGTGCCGAGATGCTTGAGGGGATGAGTGAGACAGCCTATCAAGTACTTAAAAATGAGGGTTTGAATGTTATCTTATATGCGCCCATAGCGACGAAAGAAACATTTACCAACGCCATCGCTTATCTTGTCAGACGCTTTGATGAAAACACTGCAGAGCAGAACTTTTTACGTCACAGTTTTGGACTCAGTGTAGATTCACCTGCTTGGAAAACACTTATAGAGACTTATGATGCTTCTTTAGAAGTTCTTCCTCTCATTGCTCTTAGTCCTTTTCGAACACAAGATAGAAATGAAGAAGTTTTCACACCTGAGTTAGAGCTAGAAAATTACACTTTTAAAAATGAGAGCGATACCGATTTTTCATTACAGCAAAACATAAAATGGTTAGATGATATTAGTGAAAAATGGAAAAATATATCGAAAAATGGTGGCTATAATGCATATGCTGTAGTTGGCGGAGAACTTGTTTCATCAGAAAATAAAGTAGAGGTAATAGATAAATCCCAATACCACGAAAAAGTGATTGTTGGAACTTATTCAAGAGCATCTTCTTCTGATTTAAAGGAAGCTGTAGAAGTCGCAAAAGCTGATGTTGACGGCTGGCGTACACTCAGTACAACACAAAGACAAAAAATTTTAATGGATGTGGCACGAGAGTTTAAAAAGAGCAGGGCTGATCTTGTCGGCATTGCAGCAGCAGAAGTAGGCAAAGTATTTTCAGAGACAGATGTTGAGGTTTCAGAAGCCATAGATTTTTTGAATTTTTATCCTTACAGCGCTCAAAAAATGGGAGCTCTTGAAGGTATGGAAGTCCAGAGTAAAGGAGTGGGGCTTGTTGTCAGTCCTTGGAACTTTCCTATTGCCATTCCTGCGGGCGGTATAGCTGCGGGATTAGCGGCAGGAAATACCGTTATTATAAAACCTTCATCTGACGCGGTACTTTGTGCATACAGACTTTGTCAATGTTTTTGGGATGGAGGTGTGAGTAAAAATACTTTGCAGTTTGTTCCATGCAGCGGAGAGGAAGCAGGGGAGCACCTTGTATCAAACAGTGATGTAGATTTTGTGATTTTTACCGGAGGAGAGACTACTGCCCAGCAGATGATTAAAAGTCGACCTGATATCCATTTAAGTGCTGAGATAGGCGGAAAAGATGCGACAATTGTCACTGCATTGGCTGACCGTGACCAGGCAATTAAAAACATTGTTGCCTCTGCATTTAACAACTCAGGACAGAAATGTTCTGCAACTTCACTTCTAGTTCTTGAGCGGGAAGTGTATGAAGATGAAAACTTTAAAAATATGTTGGTTGACGCTACTTCATCTTTGCAAGTAGGTTCAGTATGGGAACTCCAAAACCGTGTAGGTAGTATAGTGGATGTCGCCTCAGGTAACCTGAAAAAAGCACTCGCAAGCTTAGATGAGGGAGAAGAATGGGCACTTGAACCATCATACGCAGATAATAATCCCTACATGTTAAAACCATCTATTCGATGGGGAACAAAAAGAGGTGATTTTTGCCATATGAATGAGCTTTTCGGTCCGGTTTTAAGTGTGATTTGTGCGGATAATCTCGAAGATGCAATCGACATCGTAAATGCTACAGGCTATGGGCTCACCTCAGGTTTAGAAAGCTTAGACGAGAGAGAACAAAAAATATTTAAAGAAAAACTCAAGGCGGGAAATTTATATATAAACCGTATGACAACGGGAGCTATAGTTATTCGTCAGCCATTTGGCGGAATGGGAAAATCGGCTATAGGCAGTGGTAAAAAAGCAGGCGGTTTCAATTACATATCGCAATTTATGAAGTTGCGTTTTAAAGATATAAATTCTGATAATCCTTATGCTGATAAATTACAACCTCTTTTGGATGAAGAAGATAAAATTGCGTATAGTCTTGAAAAAACATTAAGATTAACAAACGATTTCAATCATTGGCTAGAGGCACATTTTAACAAAGAACATGACTATTCAAATATTAGAGGTGAAAGTAATGTTATCCGCTACATCGGAGTAAAAAGTGTTCTATTTCGCTTTGAAGAAGACGATGTTTTATATGAGATGTTAACTTCTATCGCTGCTGCAAAAATGGTGGGTGCAAAAGTTTATGTCTCTATTCCAAATAATCCTAAAGGTGAAGCTTTACTTTATTTACAAGAGAAAAAATCTTTCTTACTTGAGAATAATGACACTTTTGTTTTGGAAGATGAAAATGCTCTGGCTAAAGCGATGCAGAGTGTAGAGAGAATTCGCTTTTTACAGCCTCCAGATATTTCTGTTTATGAGTCTGTTGCTGAGTATAGTTTGTATATCGCAACTGATCCGTTTATAGAGCATGGACGCATGGAACTTATGCATTACTTTATTGAGCAAAGCATATCAGACAGTTACCACAGATATGGGAACCTAGGCCTTCGCGGTCTTATAAAAAAAGGAGAAAAATAATGGATACACCGGTAATTATTTCGTTTACAGCATATATGTTAGGCATGATAGGGATAGGGTTCTATTTTTATTTTAAAACAGAGGATCTTAGTGATTTCGTTTTAGGTGGAAGAAGTTTAGGACCAGGAGTTACAGCACTGAGTGCTGGTGCCTCAGACATGAGCGGATGGCTGCTTTTAGGTCTTCCTGGCATGATGTACAGTCAGGGACTTGTCGGGAGTTGGATAGCCGTTGGTCTCATCACTGGAGCTTACATAAACTGGCATTACGTCGCAAAGCCTCTTCGTGTTTACACTCATCATTTGGGAGATGCGATTACCATTCCTGATTATTTTTCAAACCGCTTTAACGATAAAGGAAATTTACTACGGGTTGTAACGGCTGTAGTTATTCTTATTTTTTACACTCTTTACACATCTTCGGGACTTGTCGGCGGTGCAAAACTTTTTGAAGCCACCTTTCACCTTGATTATGACACAGCACTTTTGGTTGGAAGTTTTATTATAGTGTCCTATACTTTCTTAGGTGGTTACAATGCTGTAAGCTGGACAGATTTTATTCAAGGTATATTAATGATGCTTGCTCTTGCCATTGTTCCTCTGGTCGTTATTTATGATGTAGGCGGTATGAGTGAAGGATTGAAGATTATAGAGTCTATTGATCCATCTAATCTTGATGTTTTTCACGGAGCGTCCATAGTCAGTGTTCTTTCTTTGATGGCTTGGGGACTCGGATATTTTGGTCAACCGCACATACTTGTTCGCTTTATGTCTATTCGACATGAAGATGAGATGAACCGTGCAAAAACTATCGGCATGACTTGGATG
>JAGXIA010000048.1 GCA_024635885.1 Helicobacteraceae bacterium
AAAGCTCTGTAAAAAGCTATTTTAGATCTCATAAACCTCTACAATACGGTTTTTATTCATGACAATTTACTGGTTTGCGAAATAAGGTAAAACTGGTCTTTAACCTTGTTAAGATGTTTTATAATCAGGTTATGATGATCATCACTAAGTATGTAATGTTGTTCCATAAAGTCATACATTTTATCGATATTTGTATATACCTCTTTTAAAAGATTTGCTTTGATTTTTGTTTCTACACTCATTATTATCCTTTTATAAGGACTGTTGCATATAGTGTACTAGTAAGAATATTTTGTGAAAAGAATATGAAAGTATTTATGAAAAAAGCCATCCATGAAAGGATGGCTATAGGGGAAATAATATATGAAATACTAATTAACGAATTAAGTCGAAGAAGTAATCCGTAGATGCGATACCTTTCGTATCTTCATCAAGTTGGTCAAGAACTTTATTAGTAATCCAAGTCAACAAATTAAGTGCACCATCGTATCCGCTGATTGAATAACGGTGTAAGTGGTGACGATCAAATATTGGGAAACCAATATAAATCAATGGTATATTAGTATCACGCATTAACTCTTTACCGTAACTGTTACCAATCATAAAATCAACAGGCTCAGTAAACAGTAATGAACGCATGTGCCATAAATCTTTACCGGCCCATACATGACAATCTGCACTCGCTGGAGAAGTGTCAAGCAATGCTCTCATCTCTTCTTCCCAGCCACGTGCTGGATTGTTACAAAGTACGTGAGTCGGTTCAGCACCCATTTCAAGTAAGAATGAAACCATTCCTATTAAAAAGTCAGGGTCACCCCAGATTGCAAACTTTTTACCATGCATGTACGGATAAGAATCCTGCATTGCATCAACTAAACGACCACGTTCAGTTTTGAGTTTTTGAGGAACATCTTTACCTGTAAGTTCAGCTAATTTCATAACGAACTCATCTGTCCCTTTAAGACCGATTGGATTCGAAGCTCCACCTGCATGTTTCCATCTTTTTGTAACCATTTTCATAGTTTTAACAGTTGAATACTTTTGAAGAGAAATAGTCGCATCCGCATTAATAGAATCTTTTGCTTCTTCAATAGGAGTACCACCTGCAAACATACTATAATCACCAGCAGGCATATCCCACTGATCAGAGTGGTCACCAAGCATTGTATACTCTGCACCGAAAGATTCAACAATAGCTTTTACAGAACGGATAGAACCGATGTAAGTTTCAAAACCAGGAATGATATTGATTTTACCGTTTTTCTCTTCTTTTTTATTACCCTCAGTTAACTGAGACATAATACCGTGCATCATGTTGTCGTAACCAGTAATATGGCTTCCTGTAAATGAAGGAGTATGCGCATAAGTAATAGGGAAATCTTCACCTAAAAATTCGCCTTTATCTTCTTCTTTTGCAGCGATAGCAAAGGCATGCAAGTCATCACCGATAACTTCTGCCATACAAGTAGTAGAAACAGCTATCATTTCAGGCTTATATAGTGCAGCACAGTTTTTAAGACCGTCTTTCATATTTGTAAGACCACCAAAAACCGCAGCATCTTCTGTCATAGAGTCAGATACACATGGTGTCGGCTCTTTAAAGTGACGTGTAAAGTATGAACGGAAATACGCTACACAGCCATGAGAACCATGAACATAAGGCATAGTATTCTCAAAACCAAGAGCTACCATTACAGCACCTAATGGTTGACAAGCTTTAGCAGGGTTAATAGTAATTGCTTCACGAGCAAGATTTTTCTCTCTATAATCCCAACCTTTTGTCCACTCAGATATCTCTTCAGTTTTGGCAGGGTTTACAGCGCCCATACCACCTTCAAATTGTTTTTTATTATCCAATACTTCTTTGTATTCAGGCTTAAGAAAAAGATCTTTACCATTTACAATTTTATTTACGTCTTGCATTATACTTCTCCTTCTTTATCCCAAGGTGCTTTGCTATGTCCCCAAACAGGAGAATTTATTGCTAAATCCATATCTGCTGCAAATATTGCAAAACCATCATATCCGTGGTAAGGACCACTGTAGTCCCAAGAGTGCATCTGTCTGTAAGGAAGACCCATTTTTTGGAATACATATTTTTCTTTAATACCTGAAGCTACTAAATCTGGTTGAAGTGCTTTAACAAACGCCTCAAGCTCATACTCATTAACATCATCATAGATTACAGTTGAACGGAAGATCTCATCTTTAGTTCTTTTATAGTCATCATCATGAGCGAACTCATAACCAGTACCGATTACTTCCATACCTAAATCTTCATAAGCACCAATAACGTGACGTGGGCGTAAACCACCAACGAATAACATTACTTGCTTACCTTCTAGACGTGGACGGAATTTTGCCTGTACAGCATCAACCATTGGCTGATATTTTGCAATAACTTCTTCACATTTCGCTTGAATACTCTCATCAAAAAAAGCAGCAATTTTACGTAAAGATTTAATAGTTTGGCTTGGGCCAAAAAAGTTATATTCTATCCAAGGAATCCCGTACTCTTTTTCCATGTGACGAGAAATATAGTTCATTGAACGGTAACAGTGAAGTAAGTTCAATTTAGCTTTAGTAGTTTGTACCATCTCTTTAATCGTCGCATCACCAGACCATTGAGCTACTACACGTAAACCCATCTCTTCCAGTAAAATACGGCTTGACCATGCATCTCCGCCAATATTGTAGTCACCGATAATAGCAACATCATATTCTGTTACTTCGATTGGCTCACCAAGAACAGCAGGACTGCCATCAAAAATATAATCACGTACTGCATCGTTTGCAATATGGTGACCAAGTGATTGAGAAACCCCACGGAAACCTTCACAGTTTACTGGAACAATTGTTTGACCGGTTTTTTTAGCATACATTTTTGAAGTTGCATTGATATCATCACCGATAAGACCAATTGGACATTCTGATTGAACGGTAATACCATTATTTAATGGGAAAAGCTCATCAATTTCATGTAAACATTTATCAAGTTTCTTATCTCCGCCAAAAACGATATCTTTTTCTTGGAAATCAGAAGTAAAATTCATAGTAACAAATGTATCAACACCTGTAGTACCTATATAGTAGTTACGACGACCAGCACGTGAGTACTGTCCACAACCAACAGGACCGTGAGAGATATGAACCATATCTTTTACCGGACCCCATACAACACCTTTTGAACCTGCATATGCACATCCACGTTGACTCATAACACCTGGAACAGTTTTCTTATTCGAACGAACGTTACCACATGTTTTTTGACTTTCATCATCCGGACTACCAACACCTAAGTGTTTCGCACGGTTTTTTGCAGCTTTTTCAGGATAAGCTTTTAAAACTTCCTCAACAGCTGCTTTTTGTCTAGCTTCCAATGATTCTGGACCCATTATAGTCTCCTTGTTAATTAATTCTTTTTTCAATGAGAAAGAGGTAAATACCCCTTGCTAACGATAAATTAGTTTGAACGAACATGCCGATAGCATGCTTGTGCTTTAGTGGGCATAGCGCCTTAGACATTTGGAGCTTTGCTCCAAATATCGTACAAATAGTGCTCTATGCAGCTCTAATTTTGAAATGAGCCATTGAGTCGAATTTTTTACAAAGTTCCATAGTCTCATCATCAGAGTCTAAACGCTTAGAAATCTCTGCGATTTGGTAACGGTTCATATAAATCATATAATCTGTTTCAGCAGTATTTATATAATTTACAAGTGCTTTGAACATAAATGTATCTTTGTTCGTATAAGAAAGCTCTTCTGTTTGACCATGGTATTCAGTAGACATTTTAATTTCATTAATACCGGTTGCATCTATATTTGCTTCATCTAATTTTGCAACAACTGCCTCGTCTGGAATTTTGTTACCCATTTCTGCTGGGAATTTAAAACCTAATATAAACATGTATTTCTCCTACTTTATCTATTATTTTCTTTTCATTATGAGAATGTTGTGTTCCCCGCAAGGGGACTCACACTAAATTGTAAACTTACAAGAGTAGCAATTAAGCTTCTCCCTCTGATTTACCAATGTTATCTTCGTCAGCTTCTAAATCAAGACCGTATTTCATAATCAGATCTTCAAGATCATCCATCTCTAAAGGAGTAGGAATAATTTTGTAGTCATTAGCAATGATTTTACGAGCTAGTTCTTTATATTCTATAGCCTGATCACATTTAGGGCTATACTCAACAACAGTCATACGACGAATTTCGGCACGTTGTACGATATTGTTACGAGGAACAAAGTGAATCAGGTGTGTTCCAAGATCTTCAGCCAATGCTTTTGAAAGATCATACTCAAAATCTGTCATACGAGCGTTACAAACAAGACCAGCAAGACGAACTCCACCAGTGTTAGCATATTTCAAAATACCTTTAGAGATATTGTTAGCAGCGTACATTGCCATCATCTCACCAGACATAACGATATAAATCTCTTGTGCTTTACCTTCACGAATCGGCATTGCAAATCCACCACAAACAACGTCACCAAGTACGTCATAAGAAACGAAATCAAGACCTTCAGCTTCGTAAGCACCTTCTTCTTCAAGAAAGTTAATCGCTGTAATTACACCACGACCTGCACAACCAACTCCTGGCTCTGGACCACCAGACTCAGTACAGTTAATCCAACCACCTGAAGTGTCTGCAGAAAATATTCCCGCACCTGGTTTAAGTGCATCTTCTAATTCTAAATCCTCAACAGTACCCATTTCAGCAGCCATCTGTAAAATAGTATTTTGTGCTTTTTCATGTAGAATTAAACGAGTTGAATCCGCTTTAGGATCACAACCAACAATCATGATATTTTTATCAAAGTAATGAGCCATTGAAGCCAACGTATTTTGAGATGTAGTTGATTTACCAATCCCACCTTTTCCATAGAACGCTATTTGACGTAATGCAGCCATATTTTCTCCTTAGTTTAAACATATCTATAAAACTTATTAAATAAATCTTTTTGATACGCTATGTCTTACGAACTGATATGTGCATCCTCCATTCTAGGTTTTTAGAACACGATAAAGTAACAAAATACAATTCACACCGACAAAAGAACAAAATGTGTACAAATTTGTAAGAATAGTTTATGCAGAAGTCATACTTTTTAATTTGACAGGAGACGGGACTTAAGACAGAAGTGAATGAGTGGACTTAGAGGTGGAAATGGTATACACTAAGATGTGTACGCTTTAGTCCACGTCTTGTATAAAATTTGAGTGCGTTTTCATTGTTTACATCTGCTGCGAGTTGGATTCGTTTATATCCATAATCATAAGCCAAAGCTCTTATTTTATTTATTAAACGGCTTCCTACTCCCATGACTCTGTAATCTTCCCTTACAACAATATCTTCAAGCTGACCGATAAAACTTCCCTCAGCACTCGATATTAGGCGTTGCATAGTAAGCATACCAACGACCTTATTTTCATGTTTTGCTACTAAAAGGTCACTTCCCTCATTGTGGTAGAGCTGTTTCAATCCGGCATATTGTTTATGAAAATCTATCTCAAAATCAGACTCAATTGCAAACAAGATACCCAGTAGCCCTGCCATCTCTTTTAAATCTTCTTCATTTGCCTTTTCAATCGTAATGCCCGATTTCATATTTAAGTCGCATATCACAGGGTCTAAAATAGAGATAACCTTTTTTGCATGTTCATTCAAAGGGTTTCCTTGCGCATAAAGAGTATTTAAATGTAATAAATTTGCTAAAGTGTCAGGTAAATCTACTATGTTGTTACCATCAATATCTAACTCAGTAAGCTTTGTATAGAGTCCTATTTCATCAGAAACTATACTTATCATGTTTGAGGAATAACATAAATTTTCAAGTGCAGTCGATGGAGGGAGTAACAACTCTTTCAAAGAGCAACTGTCACATGACAGTTCTCGCAAGTAGGGAGCAAAGTCACTACTCATAGTAAAATCTTTTAAAGAATTTTCATCAAGTGTCAACACTTCAAGAGCATTCAAGCCATGCAGATGTAGATGTGTCAGCTTGTTTGCTGTCAGATTGACATTTTCAACATCCAGCTCAAAAAAAGCTTCATCTATTTTTTCTAAAAGGTTATCTGTTATCTCAATCTCTTCGAGTGAGACCAAATTTGAAACATTCTCTGGAAGTTCACTGATTAAATTTCCGTTTAAATTGAGTCTCTGCAAATTTCTTAAAACAGGAAGAATGTGAGTTATGTCTTTTAAAAAGTTATTTGACAGATTAAGAGTTCGCAGCTCATTTTCTACATCAAATACAGCCCCTATTTCTTTAAGGGAGTTTGAACTTACATCTAAAACACGTAACTCTTTACATTCTGCTAAAAATGAAATATCTGTAATCTTATTTCCGCTTATATTTAAAGAACGTAAAGATTGAGTGCAAAGAGAATCTGGTAACTCTTCAAAAGAATTTCTTCTCAGATCAAGATTACTTAAATGAGAAAGATTTTTCATAGACTGCGGTAATATACTGAGTCTGTTGTTTGATAAGTTCAATGCAAGCAGTTTTGTTAAAATTCCAAGGCTTTGCGGGATTTCTCTTAGTGCATGACCACTTAAATCAAGACGTGTAATCTCCTCAGGCGAGACAACACTACTCTCAATTGCACCATATTGATCAAGCCAAGTTTTTAATCTGTCCCATTCATAATTGTACATACTAATTCTCCTCAGCTAATCGTCTTAATCGCTCTTGTCTCTGTTGGATCACATAAGAAATTTCATCGTAATCAAATTTACCAAATACGCTCATGTCGTATATTTTCAGTAAAGCCCCGCGACAGCAGCTTTTGTTGCACTCTGTAACTAATTTTTTGGCTTTTTTAAATGGGAGTGAAGTATTTTGAAATGTATCAATCGCTTGTGAAACAGTTTTTTCGCCACATTCACAAACTTGCATTTCGAGGATTTCTTCTTGATTTTTCATAGTAATATACTTACCTTTTGATAGCCACAAGGCTACCCTG
>JAGXIA010000007.1 GCA_024635885.1 Helicobacteraceae bacterium
AGAAATAGCTCAAATGTATAACAAAGCACTTGAGGGAGTAGATCATATAACTGTTCCTCATGTGAATAGCCAAGATGATCCTTTTTCTTTGTATGTAATTAAAATAGATAAAAATCGTGATTCATTTGCAGTTGATTTAAGAAATGCCGGCATTGAAACGGGTCTTTATTATGTTCCTCTTCATCTTTTAGCATACTATAAATCAAAGTATTCTTTACGTGTAAATGATTTTCCTGTAGCGCTTAGAACTTATCAGCAAGTTTTAGCACTTCCGATGTATGCAAGTATGGATGATAAACAAATTAAATTCGTTATTGATACTATGAAGAAAATAGCAAAAACAAAAGTTTGAAAAAAAATCTAGTCTTTTGGGTTGAAGAGTATTTCTACAACCCAAATTTATTCCAAAAATTTCTTTCATTTTTATTATTACCACTCAGTTGGATATATTGTTTTGGAATGTATATGAGGTTTAAAAATAAGACGCCAGAAAATTTTGGTATAGATATAGTCAGTGTTGGAAACCTAAGTGTCGGCGGCAGTGGAAAGACACCCTTAGTCAGTGCTCTTGCTTTGAGGTATGAAAATGTAGCTATAGTACTTCGAGGTTATGGACGTGAGAGCAAAGGGCTGCATGTAGTCAAAGACTCTCACAATGTTTTATGTGATGTAAATGTTAGCGGTGATGAGGCAATGATTTATGCCCACAAAATTCCAGAAGCAATTGTTATCGTGAGTGAAGATAGAAAAAAAGGTATATTAAAAGCAAAAGAGATGGGTGCAAAACTCGTTTTTTTAGATGATGCTTATTCAAAGCATGATATAAAAAAATTAGATTTACTAATAGAGGTACAGAGCACAAACGAGAGTTGCTTACCTTCAGGACCCTTTAGAGAAAGACTTTGGAGTGCAAAAGAAGCTGTATTACTCAAAGAGGGTATAGATTTTAAAAGGGTAGTAAAGCTTAAAAATAAAAGTGCTAAAATGTCTCTAGTTACGGCAATAGCAAGACCTTCTCGTTTAGATGAGTTCTTACCGGATGTTATGAGTAAAAACTATTTTGAAGATCATCACTCTTTTGTTAAAGAAGAATTACTTGATGTTTTGAAAAAAGATCAATCAGAGTCGATTTTAGTGACCTACAAAGATTTCGTTAAACTTGAATCATTTGATTTACCTCTTTCTTTGCTAGATTTACATGTGCAAGTTGAGACAAGAGTATTTAAGATTATAGGAGATTACATTGCAAAAGAAAATTGAAACAGTAAAAACCTTACTTGATGCCTTACCATTTATAAAAGAGTTTAATAGGGAAATTATTGTTATTAAATACGGTGGTTCAGCACAAACTTCTGCAGAGTTAAAAGAGAAGTTTGCCCAAGACATTTTACTTATGCAGCTTGTTGGAATAAAGCCTGTTATTATCCATGGTGGCGGTCATAAGATTACAGATATGCTTGAAGCTTTAAAAATTGAAGCTAAGTTTATTGAAGGTCAAAGAGTAACATCCAAAGAAGTTATGAGAATAGTTGAGATGGTTCTCAGCGGTGAGATAAATAAAGAGATAGTTTCACTGCTTAATTCTCATGGTGCAAAGGGAATTGGAATAAGTGGTAAAGATGCTCATTTTATAACAGCAAAAGCCAAAGATTTTTCAAAATGGGGATTAACAGGTAATATTACAAATGTTAAGCCAGAAGTAATATTGAACTTAATTCGTGAAAACTTTATTCCGGTGATAGCTCCGATTGCAGCGGCAGATGAAATGGGACATCCTGGTTTTAATATAAATGCGGATTTATGTGCTTCTTACGTAGCAAAAGCTATTGGTGCAAATAAAATTATTTTTTTAACTGACACCGCAGGCATTTTAAACAAAGACAAAGAACTCTTAGCTACTTTAACCACTGATGAGATAGTAGCCTTGAAAGAAGATTCAACTATACATGGCGGAATGTTGCCAAAAGTAGATTCTTGTTTGGATGCACTTAATGGAGGTGTTCAAAAGGCTCACATTATTGATGGCAGAATAGAACATGCTATTCTTTTAGAGTTATTTACATCATTGGGAATTGGTACTCAAATAGTAAAATAAGATGAAGAGTATCTCCTTAATTTTAATTTTTTTGATTTTTGGTTCAACACTGATTTTTGCTGATCAGTTTTTAGATGTTAAAGTAATAAAGTTAAAAAAGGATGAACAAAAGAAAATTCTTGTAAAATACGACGATAAAGAAAAACTTTTTAAATTTAGATGGACATTATATAAGAATGGCGGACTTGTCATTTTGAGGTCCTATGACAAAATTGTTTCTCAAAATATACTGTATTTAAGAAATAAAAATCGAAGTTTTAGGCTTTATTTAAAACCAAAAGGTGCTAGATTTTATAATGTACCTTATTTTTTGGTTAAATTTAAAGAGTTTAACAGTGAGACTGAAGAAGCTGTATTTGAGTTGTTTTTGTCAGATAAAAATCTGCAAATAAGTTTAAAATATTTATAAAATATGTGAAGAGGGCTAATGCAAAGAGTTGAAAACGAAATCGCAAGATTAATTAAAGAGATAGATTATGATGAGGTAACCAGACTGTTTGCTATGCTTAGTGGTGGAAAAAGACTAAGAGCAAAGTTGATTTTAAAAATAGCACCAAATCATGAGAAGGCTCCTCTTTTAGCTGCAATTGTTGAATTGATTCATGGAGCAAGTTTACTACACGATGATGTTATTGATGAGGCAGATACAAGAAGAGGCGTCACCTCGGTTAATGCAACAGACGGAAGTAAAATAGCCGTAATGTTAGGAGATATCCTTTATTCAAAAGCTTTTACAGAATTACTTGAATTTGACAAAACTATTGCAAAATGTATAGCTTCTTCTGTCACAGCACTCTCTAAAGGTGAAATGCAAGATGTAAAAATGGCAGAAGAGTTTAATTCTGATGAAAAAATATATCTAAATATGTTATATTTAAAAACTGCTACTCTTATAGAAGCTGCTGCAAGCGCTGCTGCAATTTTAGCAGGCAAAGACGCTGATAAATATAGTATTTATGGACGTAATTTAGGACTTTCTTTTCAGATAATTGATGATATTTTAGATATTACAGCAGATGCTTCAACTCTTGGTAAACCTGCAATGAATGACTTTTTAGAGGGAAAATGCACGCTGCCTTATATTTATCTTTATGAAGCTTTAAACGAAGATGATAAAAAAAGGCTAAGAAATGCACATGCCAAGAAAATAGATGAAAGTGAATCTCTTTGGATACAAAATATGATGAAAGATAACAAAAGTATTGAACGCTCATTTAAATTAGCACAAACACTTTCACATGAAGCTATGCAAGCTGTAAAAAATGATAAAGAACTTGTTTCTATTTTAGAAACTATGTTAAAAAGAAGTTATTAATGCACTATTTAAGTATAAGTTTTACACATAAAAATTCTACTATGGAAATAAGAGAAAAATTATCTTATCCAGACGAAGAAAACATGCACGGATGTTTAAAAAAGCTAATTAACAGCGATGTTGTTTTTGAAGCTATTTTGATTTCTACATGCAACAGAATGGAAGTTCTATGTAACTGTAATGATGTTCCAGAGGCCACACAACATATATTACAAATGTTGAGTAAAAGGTCTGGTATAAGTATAGAAGAACTCGAAGGTCGTGCTGATATATTTGATGACAGTACTGCAATTCATCATATTTTCAGTGTAGCTTCTTCACTTGACTCAATGGTTATTGGCGAGACACAGATAGCAGGACAGTTAAAAAATGCTTTTAGATTTGCTTTTGACAATGGCTACTGTGATAAAAAACTAGCGCGAGTTATGAAAAATGCTTTTAAATGTGCTGCTAAAGTCAGAAATGCAACCGATATATCTTCAAAGCCTGTTTCTATGGCAAGCGTAGCCGTTTCAAAGTTAAAGTCAGTTTTAGATGATGTTAAAGGTAAAAAAGCACTTATCATTGGTGTTGGTGATATGTCTGACATAAGTGCTAAACATTTAGTGTCAGCCGGTGCTGATGTTTATATTATGAATAGAACAAAACATAAGGCAGAACTTTTAGCAAAAGAATGTAACGCAAAAGTTATGGATTTTAAAGAACTTCCACATGCCATTAATGATTTTGAAATACTTTTTACGGCTACTTCATCCAATGAGCCGATAATTACCAATGAAATTATAAAACCTTGTGATTTTGACAGATACTGGTTTGATTTAGCGCTTCCAAGAGATATCCATTATAACAAGGGTGAAAGAATAAATCTTTATGTTATTGATGATTTAAAAAATATAGTAGATGAAAATATCGGTCACAGAGAAGAGTCTTCAAGAGCTGCTCATGGAATTGTTGGCAGAAGTGTTGTTGATTTTTTTGATTTTTTGAGCACTTTGAATGTTGAACCAATAATAAAAGAGCTTTATATAAAAGCATACTCTTGTGCCACAGATGAGAGCAACCGAGCTGTAAATAGCGGATTCATTCCAAAAGAATATGAAGAACAGTCTAAAAAAATGTGTGAACAGGCTATTAAAAGATTTTTACATGATATGACTAAAAAAATGAGAACTTCATCAGAAGATGCACAAACAGAACTTTTAAGCGGTTCATTCAGTTCCATTATGAAAGATGAAAACCTAATTAGGGAAGGATAAAAGTGAGAAGATCTAGAGCATTTATACCAACAACAAAAGAGGTGCCAACAGAAGCAACTCTGCCTAGTCATCAGTTTTTAATACGGGGTGGTTTTATAAACCAGCAAGGAGCAGGGTTATATAACTTTATGCCACTTGGAAAAATCGTATTAGAAAAGATTAGAGCTATTGTAAAAGAGGAGCTCGATAGAGCTGGTTGCAGTGAAGTACAGCTTAGTTTTGTGACACCAATTAGTTTGTGGGATAGAAGCGGGCGTTCTGATACAATGGGAAAAGAGATGCTTCGCATCTCTGACAGACATCAAAATGAGTTCGTTTTAAGTCCTACAAATGAAGAAGCGATGGTTGAACTGGTAAAAAATAGAGTGACGAGCTATAAAGACTTGCCTCTGAACTTGTACCAAATAAACACGAAATTCCGTGATGAAGCAAGACCAAGATACGGACTTTTGCGTGGTCGTGAATTTCTTATGAAAGATGGCTATTCTTTCCATGCTTCAACAGAAGATATGGTTAGAGAATTTAATCTTATGGAAGAGACATACAAAAAAATATTCACCAGA
>JAGXIA010000049.1 GCA_024635885.1 Helicobacteraceae bacterium
AAGATATAATGAAAAAAATCTTTGACCCATATTTTTCTACTAAGCTGGAAAAAAATGGAACAGGCTTGGGCTTGTATATGTCTAAAATGATTATTAAAGATTATCATAACGGAGATATTTATGCAAAAAACAGTGATAGTGGTGCTATATTTACAATAAAACTTGAAAAATATGAAGAAATTTTAGAAAATAAGGGCATATATGAAAAGTGATGTTTTAGTTATCGGTGCAGGAGGTGCAGGTTTGGTTGCAGCTTTAAAGGCGCACGAATCAGGGGCAAAGGTAAGAGTTATAACGAAAGAGTATCCTACAAGAAGCCAGACTTCTATGGCTCAGGGCGGCATAAATGCAGCTCTTGGGAATGTAAGTGATGACAGCGTTGAAGATCACATACAAAACACTCTCAAATCTGCCCATGGCATAGCAAACGAAGAGGCGGTGAGGCTTTTATGTGGAAGTGCCCCTGAAGCAGTTGAGTGGTTAGACAGCATTGGTGTATGTTTCAGCAGAACCAAAGATGCTAAAATTGCCCAAAGAACTCTTGGCGGTGCTTCGGCTCCGAGAGCCTGTTATGCTCAGGACTACACAGGTCTAAAAATACTGCATACTCTTTATGACAGATGTCTGGCATGTGGAATTGAGATTGTAAATGAACGCTATCTTTTAGATTTTATAACTCATAAATCGCAAACAGAAGATACTTATATCGGCGGGGCGAGTGTTCTTAATATAAGAACAGGTGAAGTTGAGATTTATGAGAGTGCCAGTGTCATAGTAGCAACGGGTGGTTATAGCCGTGTATATGAGAAACACTCCACTAATGCAACAGGCTCAACGGGTGATGGAATCGCAGCAGCGATTCGCGCAGGAGCTAGACTCAGCGATATGGAATTTATACAATTTCATCCAACTGCACTCAAAGGTTCTTCTATACTGATTTCTGAAAGTGCCAGAGGTGCCGGCGGCTACTTGCTAAACTCAAAGGGGCAAAGATTTACAAATGAGTTGGCTCCTCGTGATGAGGTGGCTCGTGCTATAAATGATGAAATAAAAAAAGGTGAAGATGTCTTTTTAGATATCCGCCATTTAGGTGAAGCGTTTATTGATGAAGAACTTCCACAAGAGCGTAAGCTCGCAAGACTCTATGAAAATATTGACCCAGTTTACGATTTAATTCCCATCAAGCCCGTTGCTCATTACACTATGGGCGGCATCGAGGTAGACAAAGAGTCTCAAACGAGGGTGAGAGGTCTTTACGCAGTAGGTGAGTGTGCAAACCACAAAGTCCACGGTGCAAACCGTCTTGGAGGAAACTCGCTTTTAGAGCTTATAGTCTTTGGAAAACAAGCTGGTGAGAATGCTGCTAAACATGCAATACAGAACATAAAAGTTGGCAGTGACTTAGGAATGCAAAGAAATGCACACAGCAATATTTTACAAGAGATAAAAGAGTTTACAAGTGAGATAGATTTTTATGAGAAGAGAGAATTAATAGGAAATCTGTTTTACGAAAAAGTCGGTATTACAAGAGAAAATGATGGCTTACAAAGTGCACTTGAAGAGGTAATGAAAATCCATAAAGACATAGCAATGATGGGTCCAAAAGATAAATCAAAAATATATAATACAAATCTGCTAGAGTTTATAGAGTTTAAAAATATACTCGAACTGAGTGAGATTATACTTACTTGTGCAATAAAAAGGCAAGAGAGCAGAGGGGCTCACTTTAGAAGTGATAAAAAAGTGCAAAATGATACACTATATAAAGTCCACTCGATTGTCTTTAAAGACAAATCCGCTTACGGAGTACAATATGAAGATTAAAATTCAAAGATATTCTAGCTCGTTTGAAATAAAAGAGTATGAAGTTGATATGCAGGGCGCTACGCTTTTAGCGGTTTTAAACGAAATAAAAACAAAACAAGATTCGTCTTTGACCTATGCAAGCGGATGCAGAAGCAGTGTCTGCGGAAGCTGTTCTATGCGTGTTAACTCCAAAGAAGTCTTGGCATGTGGATATAAGATCAAAGATGGAGATTTAGTGGAGCCTCTAAAAAATACTCCTGTAATTCGCGACTTAGTTGTGGACATGGACAAAGCGCTCTCATTTAATGCAAAAGCCAAAGCCTGGCAAAGCTCTCTAAGCAAAAATATTGCTCTCACTCAAGCTGATGAGAAAAGAAATGAGATTCAGAGTGACTGTATTTTATGCGGTTCTTGTTACAGTGCCTGCCCGGTTTATGCAGTAAATGAAGAATTTTTAGGACCATTCGCACTAACCAGAGTTTGGAAGTATGTTAGTGATAGCAGAGAAAATACTCCTGAGAATAAAATAGACACTATTCAGACAAATGGAGTTTGGGATTGTACTTTGTGTAATGAGTGTACGCTTGTCTGTCCGCAAAATATTTCCTCTAAGGCAGATATTGAAAAATTACGTTCTAAATCAGCAATGGCCGGCTATAACGACCCAAATTTTGGAAACTTTGGCGGCGGTTTTGGATTTGATGGAAGTCCAAGCTTCTAGCACTCTTTTTAATTCCACATGCCAAGTGGGATTAAAATAACTAACACACTTCCAAAATATGTTATAATCAGTGTTATTGTTATAAAAGGGGTTTTAAATGGCAAAAGAACATTCATTTGATATTAGCGCAAAAATAGACATCCAGATTTTTAAAAATGCAATCAATCTTGTAGATAGAGAAGTTGCTAATCGTTACGATTTTAAAGGTACAACTTTTGAAGTTACTTTTAAAGAGAAAGAGAAACAATTAGTTTTAATAGCATCAAGTGATAACAAACTCGATGCGCTCAAAGATGTTGTAATAACAAAACTTCTAAAACAAGGTCTTTCATCTAAAGTTCTTGAGGAAGTGAAAGTTGAAGACTCCTCCGGCGGCAACAGAAAGGCTACTTTCAAAGTTGTTGATTATATAGAATCCAAAGAAGCAAAAAAAATAACTGCTGAGATTAAAAATATGAAACTTAAAGTCACGGCAAATATAGAAGGTGATTCTATTAGAGTCAAGGGCGCAAAACTTGATGAGTTACAAAAAGTTATGGCTATGGTTAAAGAAGGCGAGTGGGATGCTCCCATTGTTTTTGAAAACATGAGATAAGGATTTCCACATGCCAAAGATGAATGTAGCAGATGCAGCTGAGCATTTCGGAGTATCTAAAGAAGCTATTCATAACAGAATAAGAAGAGGCTCACTAGAGAGTATAGTTGAGGATGGAGTCAAGTTTGTTGTTATTGATAATAAGAACAGAGTTTCCTCTGCAAGAACTAACAAAACACAAACAGATAAAACAGCATCGGCTTTTGATAACAAATACTATAAGTATATAGAAGAACAAAATGTCAGTCTGCAGGCTAAAGTAGAAAAGCTTGAAGATGAAACAAAAACACTTAGAGATCAAAAAGAAAATATGCTCATTCAAGAGAGAATTAAAATAGAAGAGATTTATTTACAAAAAGATGAACAACTGAAAAATATTCTTAATTCGCTCTCTTCAAAATTTATGTTAAATACCCCAGTTGAAGAGACTAAGATAGATGAACATGTAGAAGCCGAGATAGAAATTATTAAAAGCACAGAAGAGAACGAACTCATTTCTTTAAAAAGATATTTAAAAGATAGTTCTTTGAAAAAAAAAGAAAAAGAAAAGATAAAAGATAAAGTAAAAAAGATAGCAAAAAAAGACTATAGAATAGTTGTAGTCGGTAAAAAATATTACATAAATTTAGGGAAGTATGATTATAGTGACATTCTATAGTGCGCTATAAACACACTATAGTTTTAAAGGCTACAAATCAGAGCTCTTTAAAGTAAGACCTTTCAGGTTTGCTATAGGGTAAGAGTACGAAATACCTTCTCCTTCACCCACAATGTCAAGCTTATGCATAACGCTGTAAATCATATCGCTTACCTTTCTTGTAGGAACGATAATCATCAGGTTTACATCTGTGGCACCACTCTCCAGCCTATTGTAAAAATTGTGCATCTCTTCGAGACCCATACCATGTGCTTCCATAATAGTAACTCCATGTGCACCGGCTTCTTTTGCTGCCACAATAGCTTCATCCTGTCTTTTCTTAGGAACGATTATGTGAACAGCTGAAAAAGACATATCATAAGAGTGTCTCTTGTCTGTTCCATGAATTCTGATGGTTGAAAGCCTCATATTATTTGCATCTTCTATGGCATGACGAAGTTCATCCATATGGATCTCTTCAAGCTCATGTTGACCTTTAATCCCCATTTTTTCAGTAATAATACCGTAAGTCATAACTGTCAGCATAGGAAAAAGAGAGGCAAAAGCTATAAGACCAAAACCATCTATAAGCGGGTCACGGCCCGGAATATTAGTTGCTAAGCCAAGACCAAGTGCCGCTACAAGGGGAACAGTAACTGTTGAAGTTGTGACTCCTCCACTGTCATAAGCAATAGAGACTATGTACTTTGGAGCCATAAATGTTAAAACTATAACAAACATATAGCCAGCCATAATGTAGTAAACAATTTCTCCACCATTAACAATTCTATATGCACCAAGTGAAATACCTATAGCAACTCCAAGAGCAACAAAAAGGCGCAGTACAAAGTCGTTTACCCTTCCATCACTAATCTCTTTTGCCTTTCTTGCAATCGCCGTTAAAGATGGCTCAGCCATAGTTGTTGAAAAACCAATAGCAAATGAAAAAGTGTAGATGATTATATTGCTGCCATTTTGTGTAAGTTGAAGAGCCATAGTCTCTCCAAGAGAGAAAAGACCCATTTCTAAACCGACAATAAAAGCATCAAGACCTAAGATTACAAGACCAAAACCTATAATCACTTCTTTTAAATTATCAATCGGTTCTTTAAGTACAATGTATTGAAAAAAGAGGATGACTGCTAAGATTGGTATAACATCTCCGGCAACGCTCAGAACTCCTTTTAGTAAGGTTAGCAAGTTAAAATCAAAGGCGATAGCAGTCTCAGGAATATGAGACACTATAGGAGAAATAACAGTAACAGCCTCTACGAATTCATAAACATACATACCGTAAAACTGAACAAAAATCATAGGAGTAAGTGAAGCAAAGGCGATAAGACCAAAACCGTCTAGAACAGGATTTCTCCCTTTGATAGATGATGCTAAGCCTATTCCTAAAGCTGCGACAAGAGGGACTGTTACAGTTGAAGTGGTAACACCGCCTAAGTCATAAGCTAGACCTACTATTTCTTGTGGGGCAAAGGCAGTGGCCGCTACAACCATAATAGCCACTTATAATATAGTAGTGAATTGGATGACCTTTTATAATTCTCCAAACACCAAGAACTATGGCAAAACCAACAGAAAAAGCGACAACCATTCTAAGAGTGAAGGCATCAATTCTTCCATCACTTATTCCTGCGGCTTTGTCGGCGATAACAAGCAGGGCAGGTTCGGCAACCGTTGTACCAAAACCTATCATAAAGGCAAATATTACTATCCAAACAGTAGAGCCTTTACTGGCAAAATCACTCGCCAAGCCTTCTCCAACAGGGAAAATACCAACTTCCAAACCTAGAAGAAAAACAGCAAGACCTACACCAACTATGGCGAGACCAATCGTAGTGCTTAGCCAATTCTCTGGCACACTTTGGATAATCGCAAGTTGAAAAAACATTATTACCAGTATAATTGGTAATAAGTCTCTAAATGACTCTTTTAAGAGTTTTAAAAATGATGCAATACTGAGCATACGCAACCCTTAGTGAAAATATGATGAAATTTTATCTGTAATCTTTATAATTATATATAAATAGCCTGTAATACATTTTTATATTTTTGTTTATTTCTCAAAAGTGACATATTTTTTATTAATTTTAAAGATACTTCAACAAAGATACAATGAAGTTTTTGTATAATCTCGTTTTAAATTTGGTTTCGTGTCCGAGTGGCCGATGGTGCAACCTTGGAAAGGTTGTGTGGAGCAATCCACCGAGAGTTCGAATCTCTCCGAAACCACCATTTTACCCCTAAGCTACAACTTTTGTTTTTTAGATGTCAAAGCTTTTACTAAGGCACTTTTTATTGATTGATAAGCAACTTTATTCTTATCCAATATCACCTCTTCTGCTTTAAGCAATCTTATTGTTGTTATTAACTCTTTTTCTAATTCTGAATACTTTGTTAATATGTTCTTTTTAGGCATTATAGATATAAGCTGAGCTTTTTGATCTCGGATTTCCTGTATCTCTTTTTTCATATTTCTTATTTTATCTGTCAATATGGCTTTATCATTGTCTTCTTTAGCTAATTGTAGGGAGTCCATATATTTGCTGGTTTTTACCATTCCTTTAGCTATTTTATGCTCAAGAGCGGCTTTTTCTTTGAATAAAAGAGAGTGATATTCTATAGGAGAGAGATCTCCTATCTGCATTTCAAAAAGTTCGTCATCTATTTCAGCCATATCTTGTTTCAAGGTTTTTATTGATGTTTCTATTTTTACATAAATTTTTACAATTGACAAGATAGATATAACATTCCATTTCAAGCCGCTTTCTGCTTCTAGTACCGGAACTTTATACTTTTCTTCACCGATTACAATGATATTTAAAGAATAATATTTGAGAAATTGATTCATATATGGGTTTGATCTAGCTATCTCTTGGAGGATTAGCTTCGCTATATATCCAAATACTTCTTTAAATTTTATTCTAAATATATAACCAGAAAAACCATTAAAAAAATCACTATTATCATCAAGAGTGGCTAGCAGTTTATTTGTAATAATTGCTTGTATATAAGAAAATACATTTTTTTCATAGGTTTCATTGTCAATTTGTTGCTCTAAGAAGTAAGTTCTTACGAATTCTTTTGCAACTGTATAAAAAAAATCTCCATTTTCTTCTTTAGAGAAGAAATCATTATAAAAGGATTTTAATTCGTCCTCACTGATCCCGTTGTATCTATTAGCAATTGTGTTTTTCTCTTCTTTAGCCACTTGACGTCTTGAAGTTTCATCAAATATTTTAATAAAAATACCGTCAGTTTTAATTATTACAATATCACTCGCTTTAAGCTCAAGAACTTGTCTGACTGCAGTTTTTATGAGTTCATTATCATCTAAAAGAGCAAAGATCTTTGTCTTTAATGCTTTAGTTAAGAATATTTGATCTTCTTTAGCATTGTAATCATATTCAATTAAGTGTTCATTATCGCAAATAGTATTAATTACTGGTGTTAAATTTACATTCATCTTCATAGGGTCATTATATCGTTTTAATAGAACTAAAATCTATTAAAAGGGGGTGCTAAATTTTATTTTTATTTTTAATTTTGTCTTGATATTAGCGATATAAAGGTATAATTTAAAAAAAAAGTGATGTCTTGGAAATAACTCTACTTATAAAATCTGCCATGGGCTTAATTGTTGTGCTTGGTCTTTTAGTATTTTTACTATTTATGCCCTCAAAAAGAAAAAAAACCAATATTCAAGCAGTCCCAAAAAATTCCATTAAAACTCAGACAAAAAGTGGATTGAAAACAGATCTGGAATCTTTAAGAGCTGTAATAAAAAACAAAAAGACAAAAA
>JAGXIA010000050.1 GCA_024635885.1 Helicobacteraceae bacterium
AATGCTAAAGAAGCAATGAAATAGTAAAAAGCATTCTTCCACCCACTCTCATTTATGCTACAATTTTACATGCTTGTTTGAGACTCAAAAAAGTGGAAGGCTTGGAGTGAAACGGGTGGAAGAATAAAGTGAAATATGCATGATGATATTAATCTTTATATAGAAGAAAATTTAATCAAGGAAGTCATAAAACATCAAAATAGAAGAAGTCCTAGATTGATAATTGATTTAGCAAATAGACTTAGAACTGATGGGGTTATACAAGAAGCTTCTACAGATATATCTGCACCGAATATGATAGATGGAGTTATTAAAGAAGGAAATATTAAATTTATTTATTCTAGTAATTCAGATTTAGACAGAGTTAGAGAATATCTTGGTTGGGATTTTGAAGATAGTAAGAATGTAAAAGAGCTAAATTTAACACATAACCTTATTGCAAATAAAGCTGGATTTGAAAATTTAATGTCTATTTATGATAAAGACCCAATAATAGGGTTAAAAAATGCTATAAGACAAAAAATAAAAGATAATAAAAAGTATGGAAAACCTGAAGTTATTTTTGATGAAAATAGTACTTTTGATTCTGTAATTGATATATTTCAATTAAAGAACAGACAAAGACAATTAAAAAAAGATATTATTTTAGAAAATATAGAACATGCAAGATTATATAATCAATTAAAAGATTTATCATTTTTAGAAGTTAAAGCAATATATTTAGATAAAGATCAACTGGTTGATGATAAAAAGCAAACAGAAGATGAAGAAAAAAAGAAAGGCTCAAAAAGAGATAATTTAATAAAACATCTTTATAAAGTAGAGAGCAATATTTCACTATATTTATCAGGTAATTATAATCAATTTATAAAAGTGACAGATTATAAAATAAATTCTATTCAAAACAAAAGAGATCTAAAAACTAAGATTGAGAATCTAACGAATGTGGGTGAAAAAACTATTGAAGAAATTATCAATGAAGCACATGAATATGGAATTTGCATAAAAGATGATAAGTTTAATAGATTTATTGTAGAGAAAGAATATGTGTACAATAGAGTAAAAGATGTCAAATATAGTGAGTTTCAAAAACTTTTTACATATTTAGAGGGTAAAACACCATTTACAACTCAACATAAAACAAAAGGTGCTGAATTTGATAATGTTTTTGTTATTTTGGATAACGGAGAATGGACACAGTATAACTTTGAAAACTTATTTTTAGAAAATGGAAGTGACAGTGTTTTAAAAAGAACTCAAAAACTTTTTTATGTTTGCTGTACTCGTACAAAAGAAAATTTAGTTATATTTTATCATGAACCATTAGTAAGTGTAGTTGAAAAAGCCAAAGAATGGTTTGGCAATGAAAACGTTATATCAATATAAGAAAAATATTTGAAAAAGAAGACATAGTTATCTAGGATATATTTCTCCCAATGAATTTGAAAAAAGATATAATAATATGGATTTAGAATAAGAGGTTTTTATGGGATTAAAAAGTGTCTATTTTATAGGAAACATTCCAATCAGTTATCCTCAAAAATTTAATGCTCAAACTTTTTGTGAATTCAAAAAAAGAGCTTCCCTATGAGGAAGACTCTCTCTTTTCATCAAATATAAATCAAAAAATAAACAATAAATCGTTAATATAAAGGCTAAGCTTGCTTATATATTAGAATATATCAGGAACAATTTTTTCAATCTCTGTTTCAATTTTTTCAATCTCTGTTTTTTTATTTTTTAAATAATTTTCATGAGCACTAATTGATAATTTAGCCAACTTTAAATGATCACTATTTGAAGAATCATACTTAGGGATATTTATATTCTTTACGATATCCACACCTTTTTGTATATCTATAGTATAAGCTTCTATGATTTTACCAATAAGTCTTGAATTTAATACAGCACATAAATAGTTTGCCTCTTCTTTTTCATCAAAAGATACATATAAAACTTTTGAATCAGTCACTATTGTTTTTCTTCCAAGAAATTCATCATCTACATCTGAAATTACTGCTGTAGTCATTTTTTTGCTTTGTTCTTTCCACAGTAACTTATATTTACTAAAAGTGTATCCTCCAACATTATCCAATCTATAAAATGGATATTTACCTTCAACAAAAAATTTAGCACTTCTTATTCTTGTTTCTAAAAGAAGATCTTTAAAATAAAATAACCATTCATAAGTTTTTTTATATTTAGTTTTTAATTCTGATTCCTCTATACCTCTATAAATTGCTTTACCCTCATTTTTATGAGGTAAAACAATATGTAAATGAGAATTTATTCCCCACTTATCAAAATTTCTTCCTCCTACCATTGGATAGATTAAATCTTTTTCAACTAAACCTACTCTTACACCCAAATCTTTTGCTTTTTGTAATCTTGAACGTTCAATTAAATTTTCTATTTCTACATAGTTATTTTTCTCTTCATTAATCTTAACTAAGTAAATACCTTTTGCTCCACATGGTTCTATACCTTTTCTAGCCTTATATGAAGATGTACCTAAATACTTTTTTAAATTAACTTGTAAACTTTTTTCAACAGTAAGCCAAGGACTCCTCAAATCACTATTTATAGGTTGTGCAGATAGTTTTTCTAATTTTAATTTAGTTTTAACTTCTTCATATGAATCATAGAAAGATATTTGATTCTTTTTATCTATATTTTCACAAATAAAATAGTTATCCATTGGATATTCCATTTTTTTGTTCTTCTCAAAAACATAAACAGAAGTTCTATTTGTAGCCTCGCCTTTAAACGGACTTATTTGAACCATATCGTAAACTTCATTCACGGCAAAATTAGTTTTTAAATTATCTCTAGTTATTTCAAATTTCCTAAATCCTTCTCCACCTTTTAAAGATTTAACAAATGTTTGAGGAAGAACAAATGAAGTTATACCATCCTTTTTCAAGTAATGATCAATTGATACATAAGTTACAGCCATAGCAAAATCATCATGTGTAGTGATTTTATCATAAGCACTTTTTTCAAAAATCCCATAACTTAACCATATATCTAAAGTTAATTTTCTATATGTATCCGACATTGCTTTCCATGTAATCCAAGGAGGATTACCTACTAATACATCAAATTTATCATGAGAGAATAATGGAGCAAAGGAGTTCTTTAATATAATTGGCCAGAACCCATTAGAACCATCTAAATGTAAACAATGTAATTTATCGTAAAATACTTTTGAAAGTTCAATTTGTTCATCTTTAATTATTATTTTATTCTCTTTTTTAATTAAATCGTGAAACTCATTAAATGTAGTATAATCTTTAAGAATACAAGAGGACATTGTCTTTAAATAATAGTCTGTTTTTTCTCTATTTTCGAATACAGGTATTTCAAATTTACCAACTACAGTATCAATATCAATAGAGTGCTTTTTTTCTTGTTGTTTAGCATGTACAGTAGGAACAAGTATAGAATCACACATATATATTGGTATTGAAATTTCATCCACCAATTCAGTAATATCACCTAAAGATAATATGTAATTAGCTTTTGCTGAAATAACTGCAATTGGATTAATATCAAATCCCACAATATTATTGGTGATCATTTTTACAAGTTCTGTAGGAGAATAATCATTTTTATGTTTTTCTCTGAAAGATCTAATTAAATGAGTAATAAACGCACCTGAACCACAAGTTGGATCAAGAGCAGTAGAGTCTATTCCATAATCAAAATTTGATTTTTCAATTGTAAAATCAACCAACCAATCTGGAGTATAATATTCTCCTAATAGATGTCTTAAACCCTTAGGAATAAAACTAGAATAAACTTTTTTAAGAACATCACTAACTATTTCTGGTTTAATAATTGAAGAAGTAGTCTCATAAGTATCGAGCTCATTTATTATATCATTTATAAAATCCATATCTAAATCTCTAGCAAGGACAAACCACTCAAAGAAATGTATTTCAAAAAAGTTATCAATAGAATATTTTATATGACTATCTCCAGAAAATAATTCAGTCAATTCATTTCTATATTGTATTTTTCTTGATTTATTAGTAGGGTTTGATAATGACTCTAGTAGATTGTGAATTAATAATTTTGTTACCAAACTATAATACGTTTGTAAGATGAATAAGCATTTTCTAATTTCTAAATTATTTGGAAGAGAATACATTTTTATTAACTCATCTTTATATTCGGTAAAATCTGTTTCATGCTTTCCATAAATATCACCAAATATTCTATTCCATTCATTATATAATGTTAATATTCTTTGATTGCTTTCAAGATTATCTTCAAGTAAATCATATAGATATTTAATGTCTCTTTTTGCATTATCTGAAGTACCTGAAAATGATAATGATAAATTTTCGGCAGATAAAAATTTTCTTTCAGTAGAACGTATAAATAAAAGTAGTTTTTTTATTCCTAAATCTATATCATCAATTACTTCAACTTCAAATTCTAGATTATGTTCTTTGGAAATATGTTTAGGGAATTTATCTGTTTTCTTTTCGTTGAATATGTTTATTTTATTGTTTGATTTTTTAAAACGACAAAATATAAATTTAGTACCATCAAAACCTACTCCAACTTTTGAATTAATAACCTTATTAAAATACTTATCATCACCTTTTATTGAATCATCTAAAGAAAAATTTACAAGATAGTCAAATAGTCCTCTATCTTTATCATCTCTACCATAAAATGCTTCATCTATCCCTTTTTTATTTTTAAATTTATTGATTGTTTTATATTCAAATATTATATTAGAATAGATACTATCTGCTCTGCCACCTTGTAGTGAACTAATTTCACTTGCTTTATTAAATTTTATATCAAAGAGTTCTGATATATTTTCTAGAAACATATTCGTTGAAAGCCTAACTTCTTCTTCATTCTTAGAGTTTTTACAGTCTTTTTTTAACTTATTTATTAGTTCTTGTTGAGTCATTTTTGTCCTTAGATTAGATTATAATTCTATTATTAATGTTTATTATATAGACTTAAAAAATAAATCAAATACAAATAAATAGTAATTATATATTGATTTTATTTTTTGAATTTTCTATCTATTTCAGTATTGAAGAATTCTTCTCTTCTATCATCAGTATGATCTGCAATACCCTTATATAGACCTTGTTTTTGATCTATCACTTTATTGGTATTTGTATCTATTTTTTTACAAACCCCTGTTTCTATGTCGCAAACTTGAATTCTATCTTTAACGGAGCCTATTCTAAAATCATCACCTGAATTTGTTGCCATAAATTAATCCTTATTTAATATTGTAAAACAATTATATCTTAAAAACTATCTCATATCTTAACATTGTAATTAAAATCAGAGCCTCCATCTCTGATTGCTAGCATAGAGCCACGGTCTCTATTCCCTACTAACTTATATAGTCGTTCCCACTCCTCTAACATCTAATCAGTAAACTATTTATTATGAAGTTCTTTTTAGAACTTAAAACCCTTTTGAGACAATAGAATTTTAATGCACTGTAGAACTGATATAAAAATAATACAAGTAGTATTTCTATCTAAGTTAGTGCAATTTATTGTCTTTGTTCAAAAGGGCATTTAAGCCCAAAAGAATATGTTTATCTTTAAAGCTTTTAGCTTTCGCTTGTTTCGACTTAAAAGCCGACAAACATTTTTAAAAATATTTGAGAAAAGGTTTAATTTATGAAAATTTACATAACAGATTTAGAGGCATATAACAACGGTCATTTAGTTGGAGAGTGGTTTGAGTTACCAATGAACAAAGATTTACTTGCTGAGGCTATAGAGAACGTATTACAAGATGGTAAGAGAGTATGTAAAGATAGTCACTTTCATGAAGAGGTGTTTATTACAGATTATGAGTCATGTTTAAATATTGGAGAGTATGATAATATTTTTAGATTAAATGAACTTGCTGAAAAACTAGAAAGTTATAGTGAGGATGATATGCTTAAATTTAGAATATTATCTCATGAGGGCTACAACGAGAAAGATATTATTGATGAGGGTTTAGATGAATTTTATGTAGATATATATGACTTTAGTGATAATACTTCTTTTACAGATACATTTGAGCTTTTAGCTATGCAGTTTGTAGATGAAGGAATTTATGGCGAGATACCAAAGAATTTAGAAAACTATTTAGATTATGAAAAAATGGCTAGAGATTTGAGAATGGATTATGGAGCATTTGGAAATTGTGCTTATCGGATGGCTTACTAACTATTGCAGTAACAGCTTGTATACGAAATTTATTATTCAAGGGACTTTAGAGGGACTTTAAAGATAAAAATGTTACAATACACCTCTTAAAAGCCCTATGCACTAGGGTTTAATGAAAATCTACTGAAGAATGTCATATTCTCTATATATGCTCATTTATTTAGTCCCTGATTTGTTTTATTATGATTTATATTACAGTATTATTTATCGTGATATTTTACATGAAAAGTCTTACAAAATGCTAAGCTTGATTTACAAACAACTCGGTATAATAAAAAAATATTTATATTAGGTTGTTCAATGAAATTACTTCTACTTATTTTCGCACTTACTTTGACATTATTTTCGGCTCACATAGATGAGTTTGCTTCAAATATGGGTTACCATAGAGAGTATAACACGGCTTTAGCTCAAGCTAAAAAAGAGAACAAGGTCATAATGCTAGTTTTGGTTGGGGACTACTGCCCTTGGTGTAGAAAGTTTGAGAGAAAAACACTTCAAAGTGCCAACATTGCTATTACTGTACAAAACAACTTTATTCCTATAATAGTTGATAAAAATTTAGACAAAGAGCAATACCCCGCGAAATATTTCACTTCAGTAGTTCCGACTGTTCGCTTTATTGACCCAAGAAAAGATGTGCAGATCTCTGAATCTATAGGGTATAAAAAAAGAAATGATTACGAAGTGTTACTTAAGGAAGTACTTCTTCAATTCAAAGGAAATATATAATGAGAAAATTGTTTTTAATTCTGTCTCTGTGTAGTTTGATGTTTGCAGAATCTATATTTACTCTGGAAAATACTAATAATTTGAAAATTTATTTTGCCAATGAAACTGATTTTATTACTCCAGAACAAGCCATTCTTATAAAAAAAACAGCTGAAGAAAAACTAAAAACAGCAGGAATAGAACTTAACAAAATAGATGCAAGTACTTTTATGGTCAAAATACAGGCAATAGATATGATTGAGTCCTTTGTAGTCCTGATTCATGTCGGAGTAGGCGAAGAAGTTATTACTAAGCGAAAGGGAGACATTAGAACTTTTGCATGGACATACTATAAAACTGATTTAATAGACACAAAAGAGCCATACAAAGACACGGTAGAATCTATAAACTATTTAGTAAATAATTTTGTAGCGTCTTACTCGGGAGATATGGAATAGAACTTTTTATTTCCACATGCCAAACTTTGTATATGCCATAACATATAAGATTCTGAAATAACTCTGGGTATTTCGAACTTATTTGTAGCTTTTACCTATTATCTATCCTCCTATGCTATCATTACTAAAAAATAAAAGAGATGATTTATGAGCGAAGTAAAGAGTATATATTTAAAAGATTATAAAAAGCCGGAGTTTGCAATAAAAGACGTTAGTTTAGTCTTTGATTTGTATGAAGAAGAGGCTATTGTTACCAATGTTATGAATATTGTTAAAGTTGATGAGAGTGTGAGTGATATAGAACTCGACTCTGTTGATTTGGAGCTTTTGGAATTGTGGCTCAATGACTTGCAACTTAAGAATACCCGCTATGCTTATGCAGAAGAAAAACTGAAAATATTTAATGTTCCAAATGAATTTACTTTAAAAATTAAAAATAAAATATTTCCCTCAACCAACACTGAGTTAGAGGGATTATATAAATCTGGAACTATCTTCTGTACCCAAAATGAGCCAGAAGGTTTTAGAAGAATTACTCCATACCTTGACCGTCCTGATGTTATGAGTATTTTTACTACGACTGTAATTGCTGAAAAGTCTAAATATCCTATATTGCTGAGTAACGGGAATAAGGTTCAATGCCACGACAATTCTAACCAAAGACACGGTGTTACATGGCTTGATCCGCATCCAAAACCATCTTACCTTTTTGCCCTTGTTGCCGGAGATTTAGGTTGTGTAAATGATGAGTTTATAACGGCTGGCGGTGAGCATGTTGAGCTGAATATTTATTGTGATTTAGGCAACGAGTCTAAATGTTTTCATGCAATGAAATCGCTTAAAGAGGCTATGGTTTGGGATGAAGAGAAATACGGCAGAGAGTATGACTTGGAAATTTACAATATTGTAGCAGTGGACAGTTTTAACATGGGTGCAATGGAAAATAAGGGGCTCAATGTTTTTAACTCTACTTATGTTTTAGCAGACAAAGATACAGCTACAGATGCAAACTTTATGGGAATTCAGAGCGTTATAGCGCATGAGTATTTTCATAACTGGACCGGAAATCGTATAACTTGCCGTGACTGGTTTCAGCTTACTCTAAAAGAGGGGCTTACAGTTTTTCGTGACCAATGTTTTTCAGCCGATTTAAACTCGCGTGAGGTTCAGCGTATAGAAGATGTAAAATCTTTAAGAGAGCGACAGTTTGTAGAAGATGCATCTCCAACAGCTCATCCAATTCAGCCAGACTCTTATATGTCAATAAATAACTTCTATACAGCAACGGTTTATGAAAAAGGTGCTGAGATTATTCGAATGATTCATACTCTTCTAGGCGCACAAAACTATAGAAAAGCCACTGACCTTTATTTTGAGACTTTTGATGGTCAAGCTGTAAGAACAGACGATTTTTTATGGGCGATGAGTACTGCCAGCGGAGTCGATTTAAGTGCGTTTGAACTTTGGTATCACCAATCGGGTACACCGACTTTAAAGGTAAAAGAGAATTATGAAAACGGTGAGTATAAATTAACACTCTCTCAAGTAGTTCCACATGCCGTAGATGATACTAAGCAAAAAACATATTTCTTCCCTTTAAAAATGGCACTCTTGGATGAAAATGCAAAAGAAGTTGTTGAAGAAACTTTGATTGTCTCACAAGAGGAAGAAGTATTTACTTTTAAAGGCTTAAACTCTAAACCAGTTCTATCAATCAATCGTGATTTTTCAGCACCTGTGATTATAGAACAGGAAAAAAATGATTACGCTTTTTTAATGAAACACGATAAGAACAGTTTTATAAAATACGAATCGGCTCAGTCTTTTGCAGTACTTACCCTAGAGTCTATGATGAAAGGAGAAGAGATTAAACAAGAGTTTACAGAAGCTTACGGATACATCTTAGATTTGGATATCGACTTGTCATACAAGGCACTTCTTTTAGAACTCCCAAGTGTATCAACTCTTATGCAAAGACAAAAAGTCGTCGATTTTGAGCCAATATATGAGGCGAAAGAAAAACTGCAAAAACATTTGGCAACAGAGTACAAAGATAAACTTTTAGAAATTTACAACAAGTTCCACATGCCAAGCAATGATGATATTGAGAGTGAAAATATAGGTAAACGAGCCATAAAAAACCGTTGTTTAAAACTTCTGTCTGCTTTAGAAAGTGATGAAATAACTCAAAAAGTGAAAAAACAGTATGAAGAGTCTTTGACAATGACAGACAGAATTGTGGCTTTAGATATTTTAGAAAATACCCATGCCGGACTTGCTGAGGCAGAATTAACAGATTTTTATAAGAAGTATAAAAAAGACACTTTGGTTATGAATAAATACTTCTCAATTTTATCGGCTTCAGAGAGAGAGGGCACTCTGCAAAGAGTCAAAGCTTTACAAAATGATGCAGCTTATGATAAGAAAGTTCCAAACTTGGTTCGTTCATTAATTGGTGTATTTGCCAGAAACTATAAACATTTTCATGCAAAAGACGGATCCGGATACTCTTTTATAGCAGACAAGATAATTGAAATAGATAAAATTAATCCGCAAATAGCTTCAGGACTGGCTGGAGCCTTTAAAATTTACAAACATCTCAACAGCGTGAACAAAAGAATGATGAAAGCAGAGTTGGAGCGTGTAGTTTCTACACATTCTCTTTCTAAAAATTCTTTTGAAATAATTAGTAAAATTCTTAAAAATAATAATTAATCACTTTTATAAGCGATTAAAGTCCGAATAATAGGGAGTTTTAGAACTTTAAATTTTTAAAACTTAATAGTTGTCTGTTATATAATAATTTTTTGTGATATATTTGTGATTAAATAGTGATAAAGTACCATAGAATTTATAAATGAGGAATATTATATGGCAAGATTAATTGTTCTAGGCGGAGGCGTATCTGGGCATACAGCTGCAACTTTTGCAGCGAAGTGGTTGGGTTCAGCTCATGAAGTCGTAGTTGTTACTCCAAATGCAAAGTGGAATTGGATTCCATCAAATATTTGGGTTGGTGTTGGTCAAATGTCTAAAGAAGATGTTACTTTCGATTTAGCACCTGTCTATGCAAAAGCCGGAATTACATACAAGCAAGCTAAAGCAGTTTCTTTAAACCCTGCAGGAAACGAATTAAGTGAGAGACCTTTTGTTACTATTGAGTACACTGAGCAGAGCAGAGCAGGAGAGAATGAAAACATAGAGTATGATTATGTCATCAACGCAACTGGACCAAAACTTAATTTTGGTGCAACTCCTGGTCTTGGTGAGGGAGATAGTCTTGGTGAGCATACTGTTTCTGTTTGTACGGCAGACCATGCTGTACATGCTGCAGATGAATTAAACAAATGTATCCAAAAGATGAAATCTGGTGAACGTCAGAAATTTTTAATCGGTACAGGACATGGTTTATGTACATGTCAAGGTGCTGCTTTTGAATATATCTTTAATGTTGAGCATGAGTTAAAAAAAGCTGGTGTTCGTGATATGGCTGATTTAAAATGGATATCAAATGAATCTTTTTTAGGTGACTTCGGTGTTGGCGGATTACATATGAAATCTATGGGATTTGCTGTTAGTTCAAAAATATTTGCTGAGTCTCTATTTACAGAAAGAAATGTTGATTGGATAATCGGCGCTCATGTAAATAAAGTTGAAGCTGGTAAAGTGCATTATGAACTACTTGATGGTGATATGGGTGAAGAAGACTTTGATTTTTCAATGTTGATTCCACCTTTTGCCGGAGTTGGTCTTAAGGCTTACGGTAAAGACGGTTCAGATATTACTGATACTATTTTTGCTCCAAACGGTTTTTTGAAAGTTGATGCTAACTATGGTGCCGGTGCTTATGAAAACTGGAAAGCATCTGACTGGCCTCTAACTTACCAAAATCCAACATACTCAAATATGTTTGCATGTGGAATCGCTTTTGCACCTCCACACGCGATTTCTAAACCTATGAAATCACCAAATGGAACTCCAATTGGACCAACTCCACCTCGTACAGGTATGCCTTCAGGTATTATCGGAAAAGCTGTTGCTCATAGCATTTGTGACAGAATCTTAAAAGGTGAGGATGCTCCATTGCATGAAGCTTCTATGGCTCATATGGGTGCTGCTTGTGTTGCATCTGCCGGTAAAGGACTCTTTACAGGTACAGCTGCAGCTATGACTATTTATCCTGTTGTTCCGGATTTCGAGAAGTACCCAGGTACCGGTCGAGATACAGATTATACTTTTGGTGAGATAGGTCTTGCTGGTCATTGGATTAAACATATTCTGCATCATCTGTTTATGCATAAAGCTAAATTGAATGTTGGCTGGACATTAATCCCAGAATAAAAATAAAATAATAAAAAGGAAAAATTATGGCACAAAAACATGGCGAAGAAAACATTAAAGCGTATGGCAATAACTTTAACACAATGACACCTGGTCCATTTGCAAAGTGGATGAGAACAAATCTTATTTTTCAGTTTATAAGATTTATAGTTATCAATATTAAAATGTTGATAGTAGTAAGAAAAAGTCACTAAATCTGCAAAATCCTCCTTTCTTGGAGGACTTTTTACAAAACTTTCGTCCTATTTTTTAACAAGGAATATAAATGATTAAAGAAATAATCACATATCCTACCCCTCCAAGTGTAGAGTATTCAACTGATGTCAGAGTTTTTAATGAAGATCTTTTCTCTTTAATTGATGACTTAAAAGAGACTATTACAGCAAACTCTTTAGACGGTTTAGCAGCATTTCAAATTGGAAATCATTTTAATGTTGTAGTGGTTAAAAAAGAGGACGGTAGTTTTTTAGAGCTGATAAATCCTAGAATAATCATGAAAAATGGAAATATTGTAGGTATGGAAAAAACAGCATACTTCCCAGGCTTAAGTGCCGAGGTAAAAAGGTACAACAAAATTAGTGTAGTCTACCAGGATAGAGATTCAAATCAGCACTCATTAAAAGCTGAGGGTGCATTTAGTGTTTTACTTCAAAGAAAAATAGATTATACCTTTGGATCTAGTTTTTTAAATAAATTATCTTCTAAAGAAAAAGCTATATTTGAAAAAAAGTTGGAATTTGGCAGCGATATTGCGATATCTGAGACTTGTCCAACAACTTTTAAAAGAGACTATTTGGTAAAACTGGCGAACAGTCTTGTTATTGTTATAGCGATACTACTTTTTGTCTCTTTGTTTGTTGATGATAAATCTTGTTTGTCTGAGATTTGGAAGTATCAACTCTACACTTCTTTTGGTGTTTTGGGTGTAAATATTGTTTATTTCTTTTATGCTCAGTATGAGGGCAAAGAATTTACATCTTGTACAAGTTGTCAGATTGGAAATATAATTGGGACAACCTTGATATCTTTAGTTAAATTAACATTTGTCATGATACTATCTTACTTTTTAGTCAATCCACTCTAAAACAGGTTTATTATGGAAGTAGAAACACCTCAATTAACAAAATGTCAAGATATATTTATAGCGTCAAAAAATAAAATATTAAGAGAATGGCTATCGTACAATATTCCAAAAAACATTTTAAAACTGCACAATATTGAAGCTGAATATTTTATAAAGAACTATGCTGATGGTGTATTTGACTATTTTATGGGTGTGATTTCTGGCGATGTAGAAATAGGGAATTGCCCTGTTATGCAAGATTTACTTGCATATTTAAAAGTAAGAGAGATCAGTGCAGATGAATTGTTTGAAATATGCAGTCATTTTCGCCGTTCTATGGTTGATTTTTCTTATGATGCAGAGCTAAACTCAAAAGAACTCTTTGATGAACTTTCATATATATTTGATAAAAATTTCAGCGGTATTTTAAAATACTACACGGACACAATTTTTCAAAAGCTCATTGATGCAAGGGGTGAGGCATTAAAAGCAGGGCAGGCCAAAGAGTACTTTTTGTCAAATATGTCACATGAAATTAGAACCCCTTTAAATGCAATACTTGGTTTTGTGAATCTTTTACTTGAAGAAAATATATCTAAAAAACATCGCAATTACTTAGATATTATAAATAATAGTGGTGAAAATCTTTTAAGCATAATAAATGATATTCTTGACTTTTCAAAACTCAGAAGCGGTGAATTTACTATTGAACCTAAAATATTTTCTTTACACGAAGAGCTAAGCCACACGATGGAACTTTTTGTAGCAAGTGCTACGAGTAAAGATATAACAATAATATCATTTATAGATCCACTAATTCCACAAGAACTCTTTAGTGACGCTCTAAGAATTAAACAAATACTATCTAACTTTTTAAGCAATGCAATCAAGTTTACCCCTGTTGGCGGGTTAATAAAAGTTGATGTAAGCTTTAAAGATAAGTTACTGAAAGTCAGTGTTACTGATAGTGGAATCGGCATAGGTGAAGAAGATATTGAACATATTTTTACAGCTTTCACGCAGGCTCAGTATAATGAACTTAAAAACTGTGACGGTACAGGGCTTGGCTTATCTATCTGTCACCAATTAGCAGAGCATATGGGTGGTCATGTAGATGTAAAGTCAGCTATTGGCAAAGGGAGTACTTTTTGGGTTGAGATTCCCATAGAGGTCAAAAGTGAAGAGTACCAGAGTTTTAAAAAAATAGAAGAGTTTTCTACTTTAAAAATAATAGCCTATACTGATAATAAACTCATAAGCGGCAAGTATGAATCTTTCTTAAAATATACAAGAATATTTGGTATGAATATTGAAGTCACAGATAGTTTAAGTTCTGACTTTGATGTAGCAATATTTATTCAAGAAGATGTAGATAATGAGTTTAAAGAAAAAGCAATCGCCTCAGATAAAAAATACATAGCATTAATGAGCAAGGATTATGATGATTATGAAGAGTGTCCAAATATAGCCTCTTTATGTTTCCCTCTTTATTGCTCCAAAATTATAAATGTTTTTTCTGAATTATTATTTCCTGAACTTACTTCTCCTTACACGCATAGAGCATCCCAGAAGTTTATTGGTCATATATTAGTAGCAGAGGATAATGAAGCAAATCAAGAACTGCTTAAAATTTTATTATTGAAATATGGACTAAGTTTTGATTTGGCGAATAATGGACTTGAAGCGTTTTATTTATATCAGGCAAATAAATATGACCTGATTATTATGGATGAACAGATGCCTATTATGGACGGAAATGAAGCTGTTCAAAAGATACTTCAATATGAAAAATTAAAAGCTTTAAAACATACCCCTGTTTCGGCTCTTACTGCTAATGTGATTAAAGGTGCTAAAGAGAGAGGACTAAGTAGTGGTTTTGACTCATTTCTAGGCAAGCCTATAGTTTTAAAAGAGCTAGAGAGAGTTTTCTCAATGTACCTGAGTGTTGATGAGAGCATACCCAACGTGGATCTGTTTGCAGATAAAGAAGCAGAAAATAAAATAGAAGGTCTCGATATACAAAAACTTATTGAGGAACTGATGTTAAAAGAAGATGAGGTAGTAATGCTTTTGATTTTATTTATGAAAAAAATGACAAAACTGCTTCCTGAGCTGCATAATGCCATAAAAATAAGAGATTATAAAAACATAGGACTTCTATCTCACAGTATAAAAGGCGCTAGCGGAAACTTTAGAATAGAGTTTTTACAAGTGAGTTCAAGTGAGATGGAAAAAATGGCTAAAGAGCAAAATAATGAATATGACTATGAAACTTGTTTTGAGATGATAAAAAAGAAGGTAGAGGAAATAAAAATAAACTAGAATTACTACTCTTGTATGTAGTAACCTATACCAGAAGCATTTTTAATTATGTCTGTTTCTAGTTTATTTCTAAGTCTCCAAACAAGAGTCCTAACACTGTTTTCAGTTGCTCCAGTCTCATCCCAAACATAGTTCATTGCTTGATCAAAACTCACAACAAGTCCTAGTTGGGCAACAAGAAGTCGTAAAAAAGAATTCTCTTTTTTTGTAAGCTTGATTTTTTTGCCCTTATAAAATGTTTCACAAACACTAATATCAAGCCAATAATCGTCTCCAAAAGGGACTATGGGTTTATCTGATGTACGTTTTGAATAGAGTAGTTTTTCTAAATTAAATTTATCTACTTTAAGTGTTTTAATATCTTCTTGTCTCTCATTTTCTACTTGATATTTAAAGAGTGCCATTTGTATTGTTGCATGAAGTGAACTTGGGTCAAAAGGTTTAACAATATAACCATAAGGTTCAGTTAGTTTCGCTTGGGATATTATTTCATCATCACTGTATGATGTTAAAAATATAAATGGTATATTGTATTTTTTACGTACCAGTTTAGCTAATTCAATTCCATCATTACTTTCTTGTAAGGATATATCGATGATTATAACATTGGGTTTATATACGTCTATATCATGTTTAGCCTGAGTCACATTATCACATATAGCCAAGACTTCATAGCCGTGATTCTTAAGTGACATGCTAAGATTCAAGGCTGTTATCTCATCATCTTCTACAAT
>JAGXIA010000051.1 GCA_024635885.1 Helicobacteraceae bacterium
CCTCATCATGAAGAAAATAAAAGAGAGACTGTAGTAAAACTCTCCGAAGAAGAGATTTTAAAAATAGAAAAAACAAAAATAAAGTCAGCAATACTTACAGATTTTATTTTATCAATAGAAATAATTATAATAGCATTAGGGACAGTTTTAGAAAAATCGCTTCCTACCCAAATAATTGTAGTCTCGATTATCGCCGTCATTGCGACAGTAGGTGTTTACGGAGTTGTAGCACTGTTGGTTAGAATGGATGATTTTGGATTTAAGTTAATACAAATCGCTAAAGATGAAAATATTTTTTTAAAAAAGTCGGGCGAATTACTGGTTCTTGCATTACCAAAAGTCATAAGATTTTTAACAGTAATCGGGACATTAGCAATGATTCTGGTGGCCGGTGGAATTTTTACTCATAATATACATCAAATACATGATTTTTTACATTTTTTACCAAATATACTCATAGATTTATGTATTGGATTGATTATAGGTGCTATAGTAATTTTAGTACATGGTTTGTTTGTTAGGTTTATAAAAAGATAGTTTTTAAAATGATATATTTGACAAAAAATAGTATAATCTTTCCAAAACGGTTTAAATTTTTTTAAGTAATAAAGGGCTCTTCTGTATAAATACATTAAATATCCACTAGTATTCTTTATCTTGCTCTTGTTCTCAGCGTGTGGAGATGGAGAAAAAAGCTCATTCAGCAACGCATCACCTATTAGTGTACCAACTTTAGCAGACTCAGTAGTAAGTGTAGATGAAAATGCAACTGTTGGGCAAGCCATTGGCAATGTGATTATTGCAGATAGTGGAGATAGTGCTATTACGGCGATTACTCTGATTGGCATGGGTAATGAAAACTTTGAAGTAGCAACAAATGGCGTAATTACTGTTAAAGCAGGTGCAGTATTGGATTTTGAAACGACCGCTGAGTATAACTTAAGTGTATTTGCAAGCAACAGTGTCGGTGATAGTGCTAGTGAGAGTGTTGTTATAAAGATAAATGATATTTATGAAGTGATTCCTGTGTATATTCCAACGCTTGTAGTTGTGATGAACTGGGCAGATTACAGTGAACCTGATCCGCTAATATGGTACGAAAAATTCTTTGATAAAACTAAAAATTCTGTGAATAGGTGGTATGATGAAACTACTGGCGGGAAACTAGTCCTTGTCCCAGTGACTGAGAATTCGGGGACAGCGAATGATGGAATTATATTAGTCTCTATGGGTAAAAATCATCCAGGCGGATATGATAATACGACATTCCGAGATACTGAAATTACAAATGCTATCACAAATTCGGCAGTCGTGAATAGTATGGACTTCGCTGCCCTTGATACTGACGGTGATGGTAGTCTAAATAAAAAAGAATTGCAGATAATTTTTATTGTAGCTGGTGGAGAAGAATCCTACGGAGACGCTGTTGACCACTCTATTTGGGCACATGCATGGTCCTTTGATAGCGCGTCAACCTTGAGCGTGGATGGCATTTTGGTTATGAAGTACACTGGAGTAAAGGCAACTTCAGGTTCTTACGCAAGATTTGGAGCTAACCATAGTACGCATAAAGCGACAATAGGAATTATCGCGCATGAACTTGGACACTCTTTGCTAAGTCTTGGTGATTACTATAGCGATAGTGGGGATGGCTTTGGCTCGGGGTTGGGCTGGTATGATATCATGAGCAACGGTTCATGGGCAAGGCAAGCCACTGACATATATCAGGGGGATACACCTACTCAATTCACCGCCTATAACAGAATAGATGCTGGTTTGGATGCAAATGTTACAGATGTAAGTTCATCTCAGGATCTCAATATTACCTGCAGTTCGAGAGAGCTGATTAAACTCGTTACAACAAAAGCGAAAGAATATTTTCTTATCGAGTGCAGAGATACTGCAAAACCAAACTCCGATATTTCATTTGAATATGCCCAGAGTACATTTACGAACAATAAACTCTTTACAATGCTTTATCATGTAGATACCAATAAAACTAGCAACAATGAGGATGGACTACAAACAGATTTAAATCATTATAAAGTAGCACTTGTAGAAAACGACACAACCACTCTTATGACATCCGCTACATCTATTTCAGCCAATTATGTTGATGTTTATAGCAGTGGTGATGTGATTGATACAACAAAAACAAAATTTTATGATACAACCGATACAGGCTACAGTGTTGCGATAATAAATGAAAATTATACTGATAGAGTGATGACTATCCGTATCACAAAATAAAGGGGATGTTATGAGTATAAAAAAACTGTTAGTCAAGGTAATTGGAACGTTACTTTTGGTGAACACCTTTGTTGTAGCCGGTCCGGCTATTTCAGGAGTCAGAACCTTCACTCAGCCTGATGGTACACAGTTTGAAGGAATTTTAAAAGGCGACTCTTCTTTCCACTGGATAGAGAGCGAGGGAAGTATCGTGATTGTAAATCCTGAAGACAAATTTTACCATAAAGCCATCATAAATATAGAGAACAAAATCACTATAACGAACGAAAAACCAACAATAATACAAAGTAATATGTCAGAGTCTAGTGCTAGAATTCCGCTCAAGCATGAAGTAACGGATAATAAAAGAAAAAAGCTTAATCAACTCTATAAAAACTCTAAAACAGGAAACCATCCTCAATAATGCAAGAAATTAACTTTACCTAGGAGACTATTTGAAAAAAATATTTTTAGTATTTATACTTATGTCTGTTATTTTTACATCTTTAATTGCCAAAAGTTTTTATATTAAAGTTATGTCAACATCCAATAATGATGCAATATTTAGTGTTAAGTATAATTTAGATGAATTGGGCTACAAAATATATTTAAACAAATATAATAATTTATATAGAGTTTATACTGGACCTTTTAAAAATCAAAATGAAGCGGACAAAGCTCTTGTTGAAATTCAAAAGTCTATTGCAAAAAATACATATGTGGTAAGGCTAAAGATGAGTGACAATAAAATAATATCTAGTGTACCCAAACCCCAACCCAAAGAAACTGCACCGGTTAAAGTTTCTAAATCAGATGATGAAGAGATGAATAATGATACCGAATTGCAACAAAGCCAAGCAGTTCAACTATCAAGTTTAAACGAGCAAGAAATAAAAGAAGAAATAGTCGAACAATCTTCTACTAATAGTGAAAACTCAAACATGATTTCTGAGTCAAAAAAAGATAATAGTTTTTTTATAGGATTGGCAGCTGGTCTCTCAACATTAAGCTTTCAGGAAAAGAATATTAATGGCACTGTGCCTTTAAATTTTGAGCTTAAAGACTCAGGAATTAATTATGGCATTGAAGCGGGATACAATTTTAACAAAAATATTTTTATGACAATAAACTATCAGAAAACGGATGAGGAAAATATATATTTTAATCATGCATTTTCCACATTAAATTATAAGTTTAATGGCATCTATTCTATCTTCCCTTATCTGGGTATTTTAGGTGGTTATGGCAATATGACATGGAAAAATAGTCCAATAGATTCAACGGTTTCAAGGTCATCTTGCTATTCTTTTCTTTATGGTGCACAAGCTGGTAGTATAATTCAAATATATGGGGATGTGTCAATGTTTATTTTCTATAGATACTTAATGATGGATTATAAAACAAGTATTAAAATAATAACTGCAGAAAAAGAAATAGAGCACAATGTACAACAGAATTTAAATATAGGGTTACAGTATAGTTTTTAGCTAATCTTATTGGTGGAGACGTCCGGAATCGAACCGGAGTCCAAAACCAAGCTACTCGCAACGTCTACATGCTTAGAAAAGTCGTTAAAGTTTAATCTTGCTTCACACAACTTGCAAAGCTACACAAGACGAGTCTCTGGATTCATTTTACGCACGAGACGAGACGTAAAATATATCTACATAAGGGTTATACTTCGAATCCTAACTATCTAGCGTCATTAGGTGAAGCAGCCCGTCTCCTTGCGGAGGGGTAAAACTTATGCTACTGCGTAAGCTGGGCGGTAATTTGTATTGTTTGCGTTTAAGCAAGTTTGAGCCGCGTAACGGAAATGCTCAGTCCGGCATGCAATTGAAAGCTACTTAATCCTGTCGAAGCCAAGTCGTCCCCATAGGTGAAATTATATCAAAGTTTTCAATAATAAATGTAAATGAAGATTGGGTATACAATATTGATATATGAAAGAATTATTTGATTAGATACATGATACAATTAAAAGACATTATATAATAGGAATAATTATGTTAAGAAGTGTCATATATTTTATATTATTTTTTAGTTATAGTTTTTTACATGCAGAAGTTCCAATTCTGATGGTTCACTCTTACCATGAGACTTATCCCTGGTCAACAAAGCAAGACCAAGGTTTCAGGTCTGTCTTGGATGCTCAGAACAATTTTTATCCCTCGTATTCAAGCGAATATATAGATAGCAAGAGACGTGGATTTGATAAGAAATATGAAGAGGAACTTGTTCACTACCTTAATGAGAAGTATAAAGGATATACCCCAAAACTTATTTATGTAACTGATGATGATGCTTTGAATTTTATGCTTCATAATAAAGAGAAACTTTTTCCATCTTCACCAGTTGTTTTCTCCGGGGTTAATGATATTTCAAAAAAAAGTATAATAAGTGACAAAAAATATGCCGGTGTTTTTGAAAAGAAGGATATTTTATCTAATATTGAACTAATTAAGACTTTATTTCCCCAAGAGAAAGAGATAGTATTCTTAGGTGATAATTCAAGTACAGTAAAATTCATGTACGATGAACTTAATAATCATCAATTAAAAACATCAGGCATTAATATAGATACGATTAGTGGAAAAAACTATGAATCTACATTAAATGAACTTAAAGCTTATAAAGGAAAAGTTATAATCCTTTCCACTGTAGGGGGATTTAAAACAAAAGAAGGGCATCTTATTCCTCTCGATAAGGCTCTTACAGATATAGTGAATATGAAAGATTTTATAGTTATTATACTTGAAGACACCTACCTCAAACATGGCACTATAGGTGGCTTTATGAATAGTGGCTTTACTCAAGGACAAGAAGCTGCAAAAATTGCTTTAAAAATTTTACAAAATCAAGAATCTGAATTTCCTAAAAGTATTGATTCTCCAAACAGCTTTATATTTGATTTAAAAGCTCTTAAAGACCATAAAATAACATTGCCAGAAGAGATTTCTAAAAAAAGTAAATTTATCAATGCTCCTTTATCTATTTTTCGTAAATATGAACAAGTCTTTATTAACAGTTTGTACGGATTGATTATAATAATTATTTTAGGCAGTCTCTTTTTTGCTCGTTATATGTACCGCAGTCGTAAAATAATCCTCCAAAGAGAAGATAGTCTTGAAAAAATGACTCAAAGTCTGCAAAAAGCACAATCTATCGCACATTTGGGACATTGGGATTGGGATATACAAAATAATACTCTGTGGTGGTCAGATGAAATATATAGAATATTTGGGTTTGAACCACAAGCCTTTGAAGCAACATATGACGCTTTCTTAGAACATGTGCACCCCGATGATAAAAATAAGGTGCAAGAAGCTGTTAGTGAGTCATTGCAAAACCATACAGAGTACCAGATTATTCATCGAATATTAAAAAATGATAATACACAACGTTATGTACGTGAAGAAGGAATTTTAAAAGTAGATAAGAATGGACAAGCTATGAATATGACAGGAATTGTTCATGATATTACTGAAGAGTATGAAAAAGAAAAGGCTCTTTTACTGCAGTCGGAGATTTTTAATGCTGTTCAAGACTCGATTTTTGTGCATGACCTCGATGGACACTTTATTTATCTTAATGAAAACGCATGGAAGTCTCGTGGATATTCTGAAGCAGAGATGATGAAAATGACAGTTAAAGAACTGGATGCACCTGAATACCGAAATGATCCAAAGAGGGTGGAAAAAGCAGTTGAAAAAATAAAAGAAGATGGGCATATAATATTTGAAGTAGAACATCTATGTAAAAATGGGGATCGACTTCCAGTTGAGGTTTATGCAAAGATTCTTAAACTACACGATAAAACTTATGTTTTAAGCTCCGTTCGCGATATTACTAATCAAAAAAAAGCACATATAGCTATTGAAGCATCTGAGAAAAAATATAAAGATTTGATTGAAAATGCCATGGTTGGAATCTATCGTACAGATCTTTCAGGAAAGATACAATATGTGAATCCTGCACTGGTCAAAATGCTTCATTATGATTCTGTTGATGAAGTTATTGGAGAAAATGCTCTTAAAATATACAACTCTCCACAAGATAGAGAGAACTTTTTAAAAGCATTACATGAAAAAGGGCATATCAATAATTATGAGCTTGAGGTACACGATAAACATAATGTTTCTTTTCCTGTCATGCTGAGTGCAACATTAGATGACGGAGTCTTAAGCGGAATGATGATGGATATGAGTGAGGTAAAAAAATCGTATGTAGAGATTGAAAAACTATCTAAAGTGGTAGAACAGATTGACGATTCTGTTATGATTACTGACAAAAAGGGAGTCATCACATATGTAAATCAAGCATTTTGTAACCATACAGGCTATAGTAGGGAAGGTGCTCTTGGAAAAACAGCAAGGATTTTAAAATCAAACCATTATGATTCGACATTCTATAACTATTTGTGGAATACCATTTTAAGAGGGGAAGTTTTTAATGAAACAATGATCAACAGAAAGAAAAATGGTGATCTGTTTTATGAGAAAAAAACCATTACTCCTCTAAAAGATGAACATGATAATATCATAGCATTTGTCTCAAGTGGAAAAGATGTAACATTAGAAACAATGATGCACAAAGAGATAGAGCATATTGCCTCTACAGATAAATTGACAGGTATTTATAATCGACATAAGTTTGAAGAATTATTTATGTTAGAAACACAAAGATCAGAAAGGTTCTCTAATCCACTTTCACTGATAATGATTGATATTGATCATTTCAAACTTGTGAATGATAAACATGGGCATGATGTTGGTGATAATATTCTTAAACATTTAGCCAAGGTTGTCAAAGAGAACATACGTAACTTAGATGTATTTGCACGATGGGGTGGAGAAGAGTTCCTTGTGTTAGCTCCAAATACTGATTTAGATGAAGCTCGCATACTTGCTGAAAAATTAAGATTGGCTATAGAAACTTCTGATTTTCCAACTGTTAAAAATATTACAATCTCTGCAGGTATAAGCATATTAGAAGAAAATGACAGTTTTGATACGCTTTTCAAACGAGCAGATCAGGCACTTTATAATGCAAAAAATAATGGAAGAAATCAGGTGTCGTATATAACTGCAAAGGATTTGAATAATACTGAGAACTCATGAAAAGTGAAAACGGCTATGAAATAGTGAGCTTATAATAAATAAGTGACTACAAATATGATTTTTTGGTATTTAAGAGGTGGTGGCCAATCTCGGAATCGAACCAAGGACACAGTGATTTTCAGTCACTTGCTCTACCGACTGAGCTAATTGGCCATTATAAAAAGTTAGTTGTCTTAAAAAGGTGGTGGCCAATCTCGGAATCGAACCAAGGACACAGTGATTTTCAGTCACTTGCTCTACCGACTGAGCTAATTGGCCATCTTTTAAGAGCGCAATTATAGCTCTCATGTACTGAAAGTTAGCTTATGTTAGCAACAGCTTCTTTAAATTCCTTACCTCTTTGAGCGTAAGAGCTAAATTCATCCAGACTTGCCGCTGCAGGTGATAGCAGAGCTACTTCATCTATTGTTAATTTGTTGTCAATTCTATTGATTGCATCTTTTAGATTAATGCATTTTTCAAAAGGTATTTTATACTTAACTGCCAAGTCACAAAGCTTGTTTTTATTTGAGCCAATATTGTAAATTTTTACATCTATATTTTGCAGATATATAAATAGTTCATTTAAATCTACACCCTTATCGTCACCGCCTAAAATTAGGTGAATATAGGAGCCCTTGTATCTATTGAGTGCGGCTATTGTCGCATCAATATTAGTAGCTTTAGTGTCATTGACCCATAGTCTATTTTTAATGTCTCGTACTTCTTCTTGTCTATGCGGGTCAAGTACAAAAGAATTAATTTGTTCGTAGTTAATTCTGTCAAATAGAATCTTATCGACAGCCATAGCTAAAAGAGCATCAGCTAAGAAAGCTCCTTTAAAGTTCACTTTGTTGCTATCAATACCAAAGTAGTCAGCTATCTCTTTTTCATCTTTGTAAGTAATGAGATGTGCACTTGTGATTACATCTTTATAGGCATGTGGAATTATGGCAACTTCACCCTCTTTCATCATACTAATAGGCTTTAATTTGGACTGGACATACTCATCCATATTTCCATGCCAACTAAGATGGTCGGGACTTAAAGGAAGTAAAACATATATATTGGGTTTTGCACTGTTTGTGTAGTGCATTGTAAAAGAACTGGTCTCCAGTATCCATATGCTGGCATGTGGATTTAGTTCTGCTAAAGGAGTCCCTATATTTCCACCTGCCTGAGAGTTCCTATCTTTGAGGAGATACTGCATCATTTGTGTAGTGGTTGTTTTTCCATTTGTCCCGCTGATCCATACTTTGAGTGGCGCAGAATCTGAAAAATAGTCATATTCACTTATAAGGTTTTTTGCTTTTTGTACAAGTGGATTTGATGGTGGAATTCCAGGAGAAGGAATTTCTAAGTCTGAATATTTAGGGTCAAATTCATTTGAAGGTTTAACTCTGAACCCATCTTCATCTTTAAAGGGCTTGCTCACCTTGTCATCGTAAAAGATGGCATGTGGAATGTGTTTGGCAATAGCTTTTGTAGTCTTGCCATAACCAAAAAGAGAAACTCTTTGCATTAACGAATCTTAAGACTTATAAGAGCAACTAAATTAGAGAGAATGGCAATTATCCAAAATCTTACAATTATTTTGTTCTCTGTCCAATTTTTCATTTCAAAATGGTGATGAATCGGCGCCATTAAAAAAACTCTTTTTTTGCGAAGTTTATAACTTCCCACCTGCAGTATTACAGATATAGTCTCTATAACAAATACTGAACCAATAAGGAGTAATAGTATTTCGTTTTTACTGATGATAGCCAGATAGCCAAGAAAAGCACCGATACTAAGAGAACCGCTGTCTCCCATAAAAACTTCAGCAGGATGACAGTTGTACCATAGAAAACCAGTAAGCGCTCCCATAAGCGCACTAGCGACTATCGCAACTTCACCTACTTGAAAATTAGGCATTAAAAGGTAAGAACTAATAGTAGCATTGCCTGTGATATAAATGATAATACTAAAAGAGGCTAAAGCGGCTATTGATGGCACCGTTGCCAAACCATCAAGACCATCTGTCAGGTTTACTGCATTAGATGTTGAGATAATTACCAAAGACCAAAAAATAATAGAAAACAGACCCATATCTGTAACTGGATTCTTTAAAAAAGGAACATATAAATCTGTATTGAAATCAGCAAAGAAACACAAAAAACAAGTGATTATAAAGGCTGAAAAAATTTGAAGCATTAGCTTTGTTCTTGCCTTGAAACCTGCAAGATTTTCATTTTTTTTAATTTTTGCAAAATCGTCTTGAAAGCCAATAATTGAAAAAAGAAAAAGTGTCAGTAAGGCTCCAATAGCATATACATTTGTTAACTTTACAGTTAAGAGTGAAGCTAAAACAGTTGCTCCTATAAAGACAATTCCACCCATTGTCGGCGTCGAAGCTTTGTCTTTGTGTCTATCTGGAGCCCAAGTATTTATAGGCTGTACACTTGAAGTTCTTGTTGCCCATCTTATGAAAACAGGCATAAACATTAGTGTGAAAAACAGGGCTAAAAAGAATGATATACCGGCACGAATAGTTATGTAGCCCAATATATTTATGTTTAAAATTTCGTATAACCAATAAAGCAATAGTTTTCCTGTAAAAAAAATTATTTTAATTTAAAAGCGACATTATAGTATAATCACATAAATTTTATATTTATAAAGGATACATATTGACGAAAAAAGTAATTTTAGTCATTACTGATGGAATTGGTTTTAGTACTAAAACTGAGTACAATGCCTTCTATAACGCAAAAAAACCGACTTATGATAAACTTTTTAAAGATACTCCTCACTCTTTAGTTGATACTGCTGGACTGAGTGTTGGACTACCTGAAGGTCAGATGGGTAACTCTGAAGTTGGTCATATGAGTATAGGAAGCGGTAGAGTTTTATACCAAGATTTAGTCAAAATATCTTTGGCACTCTCAGAACATACTTTAGAAGATAATCCAGAATTAAAAAATATTATGAACGCTTCAAATAGACTTCATATTATTGGTCTATTGAGTGATGGCGGTGTTCACTCTCACATAGATCATTTTATTGGAGTTGCAGAGATAGCAGCAAAAAATGGCAAAGAAGTTTTTTTACACCTTATAACTGATGGTAGAGATGTGTCACCTACTTCTGCGGGAAAATATGTAAAACAGCTTGAACCTCATTTAAATGAAAATATTAAGATAGCTACAATGTCTGGTCGCTTCTATGCAATGGACAGAGATAACCGCTGGGAAAGGGTTCAAAGAGCTTATGAAGCTATGGTGAATGCAAGTCCTAAAACTGATTTTGAGCCAGCTTCTTATGTTGGACACTCTTATTCTTTAGGTGAAACAGATGAGTTTATAGAACCGACAGCATTCGAAGGTTACGATGGCTTTTCTGATGGGGACAGTGTTTTAACTATAAACTTCAGAAGCGACAGAATGAGAGAGATGACTACTGCAATTGGTGATGAAAACTTTAGCGCATTTATGAAAAAACCTCTTAAAGTAAACCTTGCAACAATAACTGAATATGACAAAAGTTTTCCATACCCAGTTCTTTTCAGAAAGGACTCTCCAAAGAATACTTTAGCAGAAGTTATTTCAAATCATGGCTTGAGACAGGTACATACGGCTGAAACTGAAAAGTATGCACATGTTACATTTTTCTTAAATGGCGGAATAGATGAGCCATACAAAAATGAGACGAGAATTTTAGTTCCATCACCGAATGTGAAAACCTATGATGAAAAGCCGGAGATGAGTGCATTCGAAGTAGGAGAGGGTGTTTTAAAAGCAATGGACGCTGAGACTGACTTTGTAGTAGTAAACTTTGCAAATGGCGATATGGTAGGTCATACCGGTGATTTTGAAGCAGCTAAAATTGCTGTAACAGCAGTAGATACTCAGTTAGGTCTTATAATTGAAAAAGCTAAAGAGAAAGACTACTCTGTTGTTATTACTTCTGATCACGGCAACTGTGAAGAGATGAAAGATGACGAGGGAAACACTTTAACCAACCATACAGTCGGTAAGGTGTGGTGTTTTGTAATCGCTGATGGTGTTACTAAAGTTGAAAAAGGTGCATTAAATAACATCGCTCCAACAGTGTTAAAATTGATGAATATAGAGATTCCCAAAGAGATGGATCATAGTTTAGTATAACAACTTGGCATGTGGAAATTAATCTTGGTAAGTGAAAATAAAAATTAAGGAAATAATGAATGAAATTTAGTGGAAATAATGTTTTAGTTACAGGTTCAAGTCGCGGTATTGGTGCAGAGATTGCAAAAACTTTAGCCTCGTTTGGTTTAAAGGTATGGGTTAATTACAGAAGCGGTGCAGCAGAAGCTGACG
>JAGXIA010000052.1 GCA_024635885.1 Helicobacteraceae bacterium
AACACTTTTTTTGGCAAACCCATGAATGTGTGGCACTAAGCGATGCTGACAATGTCCATCTGTGTTATATTTTTTACAAAATAGACCGTTACAGAATGTACCTGAGTATTCACAATATATTTACCCCCTTATGTGAAAGAAGAAAAGGCTACGCGCATGAACTTTTAAAACTGGTCTTTGATATTGCAATTATAGGGCATGTCAGCAGATTTAAAATAACTTCTATATCTACATCACTGGACTTTTATCTCGCTCTTGGCTTTGTCTATTGGGGAATCAACAGTGTCGGAGATTATTATTGTGACTTACCTATACCGGTGAATGGGCTAAATACTCTTAATAAAATGGTAATAAACTCTGAAATATCCTCTTTGCTTGGAAAAAATATTGAAAGTATTAACAAAAAAGTACATGGAAACAATCGCATGCTGAGTTCCCTGCAGTTACTTGTTTATGAGAGCGACAAACTTAAGATGGGAGAGAGTTATATGATTAAAGATCTGCTTAGGATGAACAACTGCATATAATATCTCTCAGCTCTTTTGTCACACTCTCAGCGTAGCTCTCAAACTCATGATGTTGGGCATAGGGGTTTTGAGCAATTTCGAGCATACTGTTTAACAAACTAAAGTCACCCTGCTCAGCAAGATCTATAACTTCTTGAAGTATATAGTTTTTCAAAACATATTTCGGATTCATTTTTTGCATACGCTCTAAACGTTCACTCTCTTTCATATCTTCATTTAATAATCTATTTTTGTACAGTTGCAGCCACTCTTTTAACTGGGGGTTTGCCTTATTCATAAAGATTATCTCATCAAAGCGGGCATGACTCAGCTTATAAAAAAACGGCGTGTAGTCTATTTCACATTTTTGCAAAACATTTAAAAGCTCTGCTACTAAAAGTGCATCAGAATCCTCTTTTTTGTCAAGACCCAGTTTTTTGGACATGAGTTGCAGATATCTTTTTTTGTACTTGAGCATAAAAAGGTTTGCATAATCTTCCAAAGGCTTTTGCTCTGCTATGGGTGAAAAAGCCTTTGCTAAAACCAGTAGATTCCACTGTGCTATAAAAGGCTGATTCTCAAAACTGTATCTTCCCTCATAATCAGAAGTGTTACATATTTTACTTTTGTTGAATGTTTCCATAAATGCAAATGGACCGTAATCTAGCGTTAATCCATTTATGCTCATATTATCAGTGTTCATAACACCGTGCATAAAACCAACACTTTGCCAAAGAGCAATAAGTTCTACAGTTTTGTCTACAACTTCACAAAATAGCTCTGTGTAACAATTTTGTAGCCCTTTTAAGTGTGGATAACTCTCTTGTATTACATAGTCTGCCAAGAGTGTCACGTTTTCTTTTTTTGCCTGTCCTAAATAAAAAAACTCAAAACTCCCAAAACGTATCCAGGAACTTGAAGCTCTTAAAACAATAGAGCCTTTTTCAATACTCTCACGAAAAACATTCGAATCAGATGAGATGATTCCCAAGGCTCTTGTACTTGGAATTCCCAGACCATGCATAGCTTCACTCATCAAATACTCTCTTATACTTGAACGTAAAACCGCTCTGCCATCAGCATCTCTTGAGTATGCTGTTTTTCCTGCACCTTTAAGTTGTAAATTGTAATTTTTAAGAGCTCCCAAGTTTAAAGCCCTGCCATCACCGAGGTTTGGAACAAAGTATCCAAACTGATGACCTGAATAAGCCATGGCATGTGGAAATGAACCCTGCACTCTAAAAGTTCCATTTATAAACTCTACAAACTCCTTTGAATTAAGAGTCTCTTCACTTAGTCCCAGTTCATTTGCCAATGACAAATTATAACTTGCCAGTTTTGGGTTTTCTAAAGGGATGGACGATGTTAAATGGTGAAACTTTGAACCAAGATTTATGTAATTGGTTTTAATTCTTAGATTATTCATCTACCCCCTTTACCTTCAAACGTTTTTTCTAAAAGCTCGGTATCGTTTATAACCGTCACAGTAGTAAAGGGGTCCTGCTCACTTTTTGGTAGTGTCGAAAAACCTTCGAGTGAATCACATTTCGGGCATTTCCCCTCGCTCAAGAGGCTAAGCTGATTGCTTGTAATCTTCTCATCGCAGTTTTGGCAGTAAAAAAATATTTCCATTATATGTCCTTTATTTTTTTTCTTCGAGTATAGAGTCCATTAGAATGAACAATTTATCAGAAGCATTTTCCATAGTCTCTATATGACTTTTGATTTCTATTTTATTACTTGTAATATCACTGTTTTTTACAAATTTAAATATCTCAACAACAGAGTTATGCACAGTATTATGAGGCTCAGCTATTGACTGAAAACTTTTAGATTCCCCAAATTGAACCTTCCCTTCTCCGTTATACCATTGACCAAAACTACAGTTAGTATGGTCAGGAAAATCTTTATAAATATCTTTTTCTATATGAGATAAGGCATCGGCTTTAAATAATATATGATCCATCTTCGCTAAAATCAAATAGTTCTTATTTTTCATATAGTCACTCGATTTTAAGACTGATTCAGATGTAACATTAAACTGTTCAAGAGAGTTTGAGAGTGTCTCTACGCTCTGTGTTGATTCCTCGGCAATTTGATTTAATACATGAGAATTTTCCAACATCCCACTGGACTCCTGCTGCAGTGTTGAAATGGAAATACTTATTTCACTTGTAGCTTTTTGAGTTCTCTCTGCGAGTTTTCTAACTTCATCAGCCACAACCGCAAAACCTCTGCCATGTTCGCCTGCCCTAGCAGCCTCTATGGCTGCATTAAGCGCCAGCAGATTTGTTTGGTCTGCTATGTCTTTTATAAGGTCAACTATGGAAGTGATTTCAGATGTTCTTGATGATACATCTTCTATAGCATCATTATTTTGTACTATTATCTGAGATAATTTTTCAAAGTTTTCATTCATCTTTTCAACAACCAGACTATTTGATTGCGCCAAAGAAGTAGTATGTTTAGAGTCTATAGCCAGACGTGTCAAAGTATCACTGTTTTCACTTATTTGTCCTTTAATGATTTCAAAATTACCTATAAAACCTTTGCCTATTTTAGAAAGTTCAGCTACAAATATCTCCCTGTCTTGGGCATTATGTTCTTCTTGCATAGCATCAATACTTTTGTTAATCAGTTCTCCTGTTTTAACAAAGAGGCTATTAAGTCCTACTGTGTTTATTCTTCTGAAATATTTATGTTTACTCGCATATTCTATAGATGTGTTTATTTCACGAACTAGACTCTCCATCTGATCAAAAAGATCATTAATATTCCAGGCAAGTTCAGACAACTCTCCACCAGAATCAATCTTATATTGACGATTCTCAAAATTACCGTTTTTAGCCTCTTTTATAATATCTGATGAGTTTTTAATACTTACTCTTGTAGAGTGGATCTGTTTGTAGGCATATATTGCAATGCTAATATTTAAGAGATTAAAAATGAGTGTAATTAAGTGAAATTCAAAAAATATTATTGAACTTAACAGAGCAATTGTTACTACAGCTATATGGGCATAATTTGCATAATGTAATTTAGATAGAGAGGATAAATTCATCATAATTCATTCCTTTATCTTTTAATAATTCATTGAGCATTTTTTCACTTGCCGCTACTCCGCCACTTTTTTCTGCATGTAACAGTTTCTGATACAAGGGGATTATAATGGAAAGAGATTCTCTCATTGGAGTTCTTCTTGAAGAGTGATAACCGACTATTTTTTCATTAAGATAAGATGGTGTTACATTTGCCATAACCCAATAATATGAGCCATCTGAACACAAATTTTTTACATAAGCATGTATTTCTTCTTTATTTTGTAAATAAGACCATAAATACTTAAATATAATTTTTGGCATGTCAGGATGTCGTATGATTTTGTGTGGAGCACCTATTAGCTCATTTAAATTCATTCCTACAATCTTCATGAAAGATTGATTTGCATAAGTAATATTGCCTTTTAGATTTGTTTTTGTAACTAACAGCTCATCTTTTGAAAATACTTTTTCATTATTATTTGGTCTAATCCCCATCATTTTCCTTTATTGCGTTAACTTTTAACCTGCAATTTTCATACTCAGACTATATACCGAACGAAAATTGCACAGCATTACATATAATCCAGACATAAAAACAATAAACATGGAGAAAAAAATGAAAGAGACAACATTACAGTGGCTTAGGTTAAATGACTATTCACAAGAAACTATAAACTATCAAGGAAGTTATGGAAATACAGCTCTTATGAAGGCTGCCCGTGAGGGTAATGCTGATATTGTGAGAGAACTATTGGAGGCTAAAGCAGACATCAGCATAAAAAATGTTGATGGAAACACAGCTCTTTGGCTGGCTTGTTTTGGTGAAAACCCTGAAGTGGTTAAAATGCTTATAGATGAGGGTATTGAGATAAACACGCTAAATATTAATGGTGTTACTTCACTGATGTATGTTGCATCAAGCGGTAAAGAGTCTATGGTTAAAATGCTACTTGATGCAAAAGCAGATGTTACACTTCAAAATCCAGATGATTTTACAGCTCTTGATCTTGCTGTCACGCCTAAGATTTTAAAGATGTTAAGAAACGCCACATAAGCATCGATGCATAATTCAAAATATATTATAGATTGTCTTATATTTGTGCTATTATCACGTTATTTATTCATCTAATAATCGGGAAATCATTGAAAATATTTACTAAAACCATTAATAAATTATCCGTTCATTTTTTAACACCACTTTTCCTGCTTATAATTGTACTGTTTCTTGTTATACAAACTTATACAGTGACAATTCCCAATGCAATAGAGAATGAAGAGTATGAATCAAAACAAGAATTATTAGGTATCAGTAAACATACTCAAATTACAATCAATAATTATTTAAAAGAAAATAATGATTCCTATATTTCACAAGAGCTTGAACTATTGCATAAATATAACAAGAACATTAAGTTTGCAGGGATTTTTGACGAGAATAACCAGTTAAAATATATAACAGATTCTACATATAGTGAATATGCCATATTTAGTATCAATGTTCTTAAGGATAATCAAAGTGCTGCCAAAGACATAGATTTCCAAAACCCTTATATCTACCATGATCAAATGCCTCAAGAGATTCACGCTATTGTAAAAGTAAATTTACATTCCAACAGCCATGGATATTTGTTGATAGAGTATAATTTTTCCAAAAAAATTACATATATAATAAAAATGATAACTGATTTATTGATAATTTCTCTTTTTGCTGTAGTTTTAGTCTTCTTTCTTTTTGGATTATTTGTCCATATTTTCTTTTTAAAAAAAATAGACCTGTTAAATATGTCATCAAAACATCTTGGAGAGGGAGCATATGGTTTTCAGCTTCAAAGTAATGGCTTAAAAGAGGTTAAAAACATCATAGATTCTTTTAACAATGTATCAGCAAAAATAGCAGATGACGTGAAGAAGCTAAAAGAAACTCAAGCAGATCTTCTTTATGAAAAAAACACAGCGCAAAATTATCTCGATATTGTTGGTGTTATGATTTTAGTCTTAGATAAACACAACAATGTAACAATGATAAACAAACGAGGGTGTGAGATTATAGGTTATGACTTAGAAGATATTATAGGTAAAAATTGGGTTGAAAATTTCCTTCCTGAGCGCTTTAGAAAAGCAGTAGTTGAAGTCACTGATTCAATAAAAGAAAATAAACTCCAAGATAAGATTGGGTATTTTAAAAACCCTATTCTTACAAAAAATGGTAAAGAGCGTTTAATTGAATGGCGTAACTGTATCTTACACGACCAAGAAGGAAAAGTTATAGGTGTTCTTACTTCAGGTGAGGATGTCACAGAGTCACACAGTGTTCAAATGCGCCTCAAAGAGAGTGAATCTTTTTATAAAAATATTTTCTCTTCTGTACACGAGTCCATTATTATCATCGAGAACGGTACTATTGTTGATTGTAATGATGAAGCTATAAAACTTTTCGATACGACTAAAGAAATGCTAGTCGGGGTAAACATAGTAGATGAGATTAGATTGATTCAGTGTAAAGGAATTGAATTAGATGAGATTCTTTATAGAGCATTAGCAGGTAATACAGTAGTATCTGAATGTTCTATCTCAATAAACAAACTAGAATTTTCTAAAATCGCCAATATGAGTTTTTCTCTATTGGGGAAAGATGATGGAAGAGTGATTTGTGTCGCACATGATATTACTAAAAAATTGGAGCAGGAAAAGATTTTTTCACTACATGCCCGTCAGGCTCAAATGGGTGAGATGATTTCTATGATTGCACATCAGTGGAGACAACCTTTAGCTTCTGTAAGTGCTATAACGACTCAAATGATGTTTAAAGAGATGCTAAACGAGAGAGTAGACAAAGAGTCAATAGAAAATTTAAACAAAATTGAAGAACAGGTTACATACTTGTCTCAAACAATCTCAGATTTTAGGGATTTTTTCAGACCAGATAAACCAAAAGAGTATATAAAATTATCTAAAATAGTAAATAATGCTCTTAATCTTCTCGACAATACAATCAAAAACAGTGCAATTGAAATAAAACTAGTTGTACATAGTGACTCTGAACTCAAAACCTATAAAAATGAACTGACACAAGTTTTTATGACTATGATTAAAAATACTATTGATGCATTTAAAGATAAGAACATTGAGAATAAAGTGCTTCAGTTTACGTTGGAGCAGACTAAGACACATGCTCAACTTAAAATAGAAGACAATGCAGGTGGCATTGATACCAAAATAATGAAGGATATATTTTTGCCTTATTTTTCTACAAAAAACCGTGAAGATGGAACAGGATTGGGACTTTATATGAGTAAGACAATTGTTGAAGACAACTGTGGCGGCAAACTTACAGTACAGAATAATGGTGAAAAATGTGTGTTTACTATTTCACTACCACTAAATGAAAAGGGAGTCTAAATTGCAACTTTCAGAGATGCTAAAACAACTTCCTCTTTACACACAAGAGATGAATATTTTATATGTTGAAGATGAACAAAGTATTAGAGAAATAACTCAAAAACTTCTTTTAAGCATCTTTCCATCAGTTGTAACAGCAGAAGATGGTAAAGAGGGTTTAGAACTCTTTAAAAATACTAAATTTGACATAGTGATAAGTGATATATTGATGCCAAAAATGAATGGTATTACCATGGTGAAAAAGATCAAGGAAATAAATAATCATCAATCAATCATTATAACATCAGCTTGTGATGATAGCAGTTATCTGCTTGAACTGATTAATTTAGGTATATCTAATTTTATTCTTAAACCTATGCAGTCTCAGCAGATTCTTCAAACTCTATGGAATAAAGTCATGAGTATATACAATGAGAAAAGAGTTCGGGAGATGAATCAAAGTCTAGAGAATGAACTTGTTCATAAATCAACGCTGCTAGAGCAGTATAAAGAAGTAGTAGATATCTCAACTATTGTTTCAAAAACTGATATACATGGAAGAATAACTTATGTAAATGAGAAATTTTGCAATATAAGTGGATTTAAGAGTAGTGAACTTATTGGTAAAAAACACAATATTATTAGACATCCTGACTTACCTAAAGAATTTTTTTCAAACCTATGGGAAACAATTTTGGCTAAAAAAATATGGAATGGAGTAGTAAAAAATAAGAAAAAAAATGGAGACTACTATATTACTGACTCAACCATAAAACCTATTTTGGATAAGCATGGCGAAATAATAGAGTTTATGAGTATTCGCCACGATGTTACAGAACTCTTTGATCTCAATGAAGAGATATCACGAACACAGCATGAGATGCTTTATCTCTTGGGTGAAGTTGGTGAGACACGCTCAGAAGAGACTGGTAATCATGTTCGCCGCGTCGCAGAGTATTCAAAACTTTTAGGTGAGCTTTATGGTCTAGATAAAGATGAGATTTCCAATCTTTACACCGCTTCTCCAATGCATGATATTGGTAAGATAGGTATATCTGATGCAATCTTGCTTAAACCGGGAAAATTGGATGATGCAGAGTATGAGATTATGAAGCAACACGCAAAAATCGGTTTTGACATGTTTAAAAATTCAGAGCGCCCTATTTTAAAAGCTGCTGCTATTATCGCATATGAGCATCATGAAAAATGGGATGGTACAGGTTACCCTCGTTCACTGGCTAAAGATGAGATTCATATCTATGGAAGGATCACTGCTCTCACTGATGTTTTTGATGCACTGAGTTGTGAGCGTGTATATAAAAAGCCATGGCCAATGGAACAGATTTTAGAACTCTTAAAGGAAGAGAGAGGAAAACATTTTGATCCTACTCTTGTTGATCTGTTTTTCCAAAACATTGAAAAGTTCAAAGAGATTGGCAAAAATCTAAGATAATAACTCTATAGAAGAGATTAATTCCATATAATCTCTTCTATACATTCGGCTGCCATTGCAAGACATTCATACTGCTCATTAAACCCAAGGTGTTCCATGTCGCACTCATCAAAGTGATGAATATAGTGGTTAAAACTGTTATCTTCAAACTCAATCATTTCACTTTCATACATAATATATCCTTTATTGGCTTTCGCCTGATTTACTTTTAATATTACATATACTATTCTCGTGAAAAATCACAAATCTTTGCAATTTTCATACTTAATTGTCAAAAATACGACAATTTTGTCGTATTTTGGTAAATTTCTCCTATTTAGCTCTATTTTGTCTCTTGTCGTATCATAATTGCACTAGATGAGTCATATATATAATAGGAAATTATTGCATGAACCCTCAAAGCGCCAAACGCTCACTTGCACATCTGTGTGAAAAAAAAGTACCTGTATTTTTATGGGGACCTCCAGGTATAGGTAAATCTTCTATAGTTGCTCAAATAGCCAAAGAACAAGGTATTGCTTGTATAGATTTACGTCTTTCTTTGCTTGACCCTACAGATTTAAGAGGTATTCCCTTTTTTAATCCTACTGAAAACACTGCTTTATGGGCGCCAGCATCTTTCTTACCTGATGGCAGCCAAGAAAAAGGCATATTATTTCTTGATGAACTTAACACTGCCGCTCCGATGGTTCAGGCTTCGGCATATCAACTCATTCTTGATAGAAAAATTGGTGAGTACACTCTGCCTGAGGGCTGGTCTATTGTAGCTGCGGGAAATCGTGAGAGTGACAGAGGCGTTGTATTTCGAATGGCAGCACCTCTGGCAAACCGTTTTGTCCATTTGGAGATGGAAGCAAATGTTGAAGATTGGCGTAACTGGGCTATAGGTGCAGATATTGACCCTTCCATAGTTGCTTTTATTTCTCATCGTCCTGATGCACTTTTTACCTTTGATACAAAAAATGACAGCCGCTCTTTTGCTACACCCCGTACCTGGTCCTACGTAAATGAGATAATCTCATCATCTCCCGAAGAAGATTTGATTATGCCTATGGTAAGCGGCGCAATTGGAGAAGAACTTGCTGCATCATACCTTGGATTTCGCTCTGTTGCGGCTGATATACCGGACTTGGATTCTATTTTAGATGGAAGCTGTAATGATGTTCCAGAGGATGCATCAGCCTTACATATTTTATGTGCGTCATTAGCAATGCGTATAACTGATGCTACAGGCTCAAAAAAGCTTAACAACCTTGTAAAGTACACTCTGAATCTTCCCGGAGAGTTTGCTGTTATGATTATTCAAGACTTGAGAGAGCGTCATATAGAACTTGATCATGTTGAGAGCTGGACTCTTTGGATGCGAAAATTTAACAACCTGCTGCAC
>JAGXIA010000053.1 GCA_024635885.1 Helicobacteraceae bacterium
CAGTCAAAGTTTCGAAAAATCCGGTATAAGCGCTGATGCTGATTTCTTTAAAAGTAGGACAAACTTTGGAAAATATATTGGATTAGAAGAGTATGTTGGATTTGATGCAATATTTAGATACAAAGCAAGATTTTACTATGCAGCAGATACCGGTTATCTTCCTATTGCAGAGAAATTTTACATGGGTGGTTTAGGTAGTGTTAGAGGTTATGAGTCTTACTCTATCTCTCCAACAATAGTAGACTCAACAGCAAGAGATGGTTTTAGAAGAGTAGGTGGTTCGCAAACATTTTCAAATAATGTTGAGCTCAGTATGCCTTTAGTTCCAAAAGCAAAAATGCGTGTAGTAGCTTTTGTGGATTGGGGCTTCATAGGTGAAGATACTTTAAGTGAATTTTCTCGCGGCGGTTACGGGCTAGGGCTTGAGTGGTTTTCTCCAGTTGGTCCGATACAGTTAATGTTTGCTCGTCCATTGAATGAACAACCTGGCGATAAGACAGCAGGCTTCGAATTTACGATGGGACAAAGATTTTAGAGTTTAAAATTGAACTTTAAAATTTTCTGTTTTATTTAACTTCTTTACAGCTTCTCTGCTTAAATATAGAGTTTTCTTTGACTCTATATTTAACACTCCATCACTGAAATTTAGCTCAAAATCAATGTTTAAAGGTCTATGACTCAGCAGAGCAATACTAAGTGACAAAAGGTAACTTAAAGAGTGCATAGTAGCAGTATCTGGAAGTAGAAGCTTATATTCCTCTAGATGATTAGGAGAAGGGAGTTTACTTTTTGCATATTTACACAGAGTTGCAATAAGTACAATCTGAGCATGTTTGAAACCATATTCTAAACTACTTTGAATTAAATAATAACTATGTTTATTGTTTGAATAAAAATGAATACTATTTCCTATAGGGTATAGTTTTGCTGCAATTGCTAACTCAGACCTATATGAATTCTGTATACCAAGATGTTCATGCGTTAAATCAAACAATTTTTTACTGATAGTATTTAGATGGTTAGAATAAGAACTGTCAGTTATGTAATGATCAATGAGGTATCTCACTGAAGTGTTATAGTTAGCTGGAAGCTTGTCTTTAGAGCCTCTGAGTAGATCTGCTAAGTAAACACCTTCTCTAACGCCTACACCACTTGCTATAAGGTTTTTTATGGCTAGTTTTTGAAGTACTCTTTCTAAAATCAGGGCACCAGGTTTTATAATATCAAATCTGTCACTTTTTATTCCGAGTTTTTTTAACTTTGACTCATCTGCTTTTAAAATTGAAGTGATAAACTCTTGGAAATCTGACCTTGAACATTCAAAGCCGTGAATTTTGTCTAAGGGATATTTTTGAGTCTGCATTATTGCTGTTGAGATTGCTCTAAAAGTTCCACCAATACCTATGAGGGTAGATGTGTCAATATTGTCTAAAGCTTCTAGTTTTTTGTCAATATAGGCAACTGCTTCTTTTTTCTTATTTTTATCTAAAAAAAGTTCTTTCAGTCTTACTGTGCCAAGGTCAAGAGAAATAGTATTTGTTACATTTTTCCCATTTATTATTGAAAATTCTGTAGACCCCCCACCAATATCAATACTCAGAGCGTTAGATTGTTCGGGAAGTAGATTTGCACATGCAATAGCACCATAATATGCTTCTTTTATACCATCTATGATTCTAATGTTTAATTTTAAATGAGTTCTTACTTTATTTAAAAAGTCTTTTTGATTTGGGGCATCTCTAAGTGCTGAAGTTGCAACACATAATATTTTTCTAGCTTTGAATGAGACAGCAATATTTATAAAATCTTCAAGAGCATCAAATGTTCTTTGCATTGGTATTTCTTGAAGATAGCCATCATTTTTATAGGCATTTTCAGAGATTCTTACTCTGCCTTTTGCCTCATGAAGTAGATTGAATGCAAAACGACTCGTTTTTTCATAGATCACCATTCTGACTGAGTTAGAACCGATGTCTATGACTGCTACTCGTTTTGCCATTAAGTAGCCTTACTCTTCTTCGAGTAAGTTTCTATACTTAAACTGTAATTCTGCTATTGATTCAACATTGTCTTTATCAGGAACTATACAATCAACAGGACAAACCGATATACAAGCTGGTTCATCATAAACATTAACACATTCAGTACATCTATCAGGGTCTATAAAGTAAATTGGATCACCCTCTTCAATCGCTGTAGTTGGACATTCTTCGCGACAAGCATCGCATGCTATACATTCGTCATTTATTATCAGAGCCATTGTTATTAAACCTTATATAGTATCTAGAATATTTCGTGACCGATTTATATCAGAATATAGCTTTATTATTTTTTAAATTATTTAATTCTACTTCTTTCTTGGAATAATACAAGATAGTTTTGAATTTAATTGTAAAGAAGCAACTGTTCCATCAACACCATCAGTTCTATTTTGAATTTTAATTTTAGCTCCGAGTGCATCAGCTGCACTTTTCGCTAAAAAGAGCCCAAGTCCTACACCAGATTTGTTTCCTTGTCTCTTAAAAGGAGCATATAGATCTACAGTTTCATCTATTCCGCACCCTTCATCTATTACTTCTATAAGTAAGCCAACATCATCAAGTGAACTTTTAAGAGTTACTGTCTTGTCGGTGGGAGTAAATTTTAAAGCATTTTGTAAAAAGTTCTGAATTATTTGATTTAATAGAGTTGCCTGAAGCATAGCCATAAAACTATTTGGTTTAAAGTCAATATATAATTCTTTACCTTCATTCTCTGCTAAAAGTTTAAAATCTTCTGCTTTTTGTTTGAGTAGAGCAATCACGTCAACTTCTACCGGTTTATCAAATTGAGCTCCCTCTTGACGGCCTATATTAAGTATGTTAGAGACAATAATATTCATTTCGTCAATAGTTTTGTTAGTTACTTTTAAAGCATCTATATACTCTTCAGGTGAGCGTTTTTTAATTAAAGTTACTTGATTCTTTAGTTTTATTACAGCAAGTGGAGTTTTGAGTTCATGGGCAGTACCTATAAAGAGTTCTTTTTGATACTTAACAAAGTTACGTATTCTAGATATTAAATGATTTATAGTAGCTCCAAGAGGTTCAAACTCTTCTGGTAATTCTTTTATTTTGATAGGCTTCATAAGATGTTCGTTCATATTTGAGAGTCTTGAACTAAGAGTATGAATCGGTGTCACTAACATTTTTGAGAGCGTGATAGCGTATATAATTACAAGTAAAAAACCGGCTATATTTATTATAAAAATATAGTGAAGAATTTTTTCGAGCAGTATTTTGGTTGGAGTAATCTCTTTTGTGACTTTTAAATAACTGACATCTTTTAAGTTAAATGGATAGATAAGAGTTAAGTATGTTGATTTACCAATTGTATCTTCATATAAGTCAACATTTACTTGTGGCTTTTTTAAGTAAATAATTTCTACATTTAAACTTAATTGTGTGTCAGAAAACATTCCCATTTGCTCAATAGATTTATTATTAGCTATATTTTTAGCATACTGAATTAGTTCTTGTCTTTTCTCGTCATAAATTGATTTTTCTATATAAAAATATAAAATAGATGAAAATATAAAAATCAGAGAAGCGGATGCAAAGATGAGTTTGATTAAAAAGTTACGTCTAATACTTCTTTTTGAAAACATATACTAACCTTAATAACAAGTGTTCGTTATAATAACAAAAGTAAATTGAAACATAAGAGTTTGAAGGTTCAGCCCAAATAGGCTGAAATTTGGAAGATGATTAACTTACTTCTTTAGGGAAACAAAAACGGTAACCACGACGACGAACAGTCTCTATCGTAGTAATTCCTAATGGCTTATCCATTTTTTGTCTAATTTGATTAATTGCAACTTCAATTACGTTTGGAGTAACTAATTCTGGTTCTTCCCAGATTGCGTCAAGTAACTGTTCTTTTGAAACAATTTGATCACGATGACGAGCCAAGTGAGTAAGTACTTCAAAAGGTTTACCTTTAAGTTCTATCTCTTGTTCTTTATAAGTGATTTTTTCTTCTTCAGGATTGATGATTAAATCGTCAATTTCGATTATGTTACTGCCACCAAAACGTAGACGAGCTTCAATACGAGCGATTAGTACATCAAAATCAAATGGCTTTCTAATATAATCATCAGCTCCGCTTCTAAGAGCTTCAATTTCGCTTTCATTGTCATCTCTAGCAGAAAGCACAACTACAACAGTTTTTGGAGTATTCGATTTAATATCACCAATGATGTCAACAGAATTTCCATCTGGAAGCATCCAATCCATAAGAACTAAATCATAATTGCGAATATCTAAGTAATACTCACCGTCCTTAAGCGTCTCTACAACATCACTTTGGTAGCCATATTCTTTTAGGCCCTCTGCAAGCATTTTGTTTAATGTAACTTCATCTTCTATAATTAGTATACGCATTAATTATTTCCTGTATGTAAATATTTGGCGAAATGATATCATAATTTTAGGAAACTTTAAAGAAAAATTCAACGTTATTTAATAAATATTTAATTTATAATTAAGATTAGGTTTTATAATTATTGCTTACACTTACCTTGCAGTCGGGTAAAATCGATGGTTTTGTTATCTTTAAATTGATGCTTTTTATTGCATTGTATTCTTTAACTAACTTTAAATTTAGGTTCTCTAAAGCATCTTCTATGAGTAAAAATTCATTTTTTATCATATTTTTCTTTAGAATTTGTACAATATCAGCATAGTTTATGAAGCCATTTGTGTTGTCATATTCAATGGTGATATTAATAATAACATCCTGTTTTTTCTTTCTTTCAAAATCTAAAATTCCAATAATACATTGAAACTTTAAATCTTCTATATGGATAGTCATTAAACCACTCTTTTTTCTTCACCTTTAACTAAGCGAATGATATTTGGTATATGCTTATAAAAAAGTAAAAACACTATAAATACCACTGGAGCATGAGCCATATCCGGATGGATATAAAAACTGGAAACTAAAAGAGCCGCAACACCAGTAAGGGAGGAGACAGAAGATATACGGATAGTCTTCGCACCTATTGCCCAGACGACTAGAGCAATGATTGTTTCATAAGGAAGCATAAACATCATAACACCCATGCCTGTAGCAATGCCTTTGCCGCCTTCAAAATTCAAGTAAGGAGAAAAACAGTGTCCGACAACTGCCAATACTGCAATCCCCCAAAGAGTAGCTTCGCTTAGTCCGAAAAAATAAGCAATGGCTAAAACAAGAACACCTTTAATAACATCAAGGGCTAAAGTGGCTGCTCCAAGCTTTTTAGCAAGTGCAGGGTTACTCTCTTTTACAACTCTTAAGACATTCGTAGCACCTATACTGCCGCTTCCGCTCGCTTTAACATCTACACCTGCAAATTTTTTAGCAAGTAAAAGACCAAAAGGAATCCCGCCCACAAGATAAGCTGCTATAAAAAACTGTACATTTGTGTTAAATAAAAAATCCATGAAATACCTTAATATAAATTATGATGACATTTTACTTCAACTATAATTATAAGCATATAAAAATTTAACTTGATTGAGATTTTAATTTAGCTAGAATCTATTTAACTAATAAAACGAAGTGAGTAGCTAAGTGCAACAATTATTTCAGCAAAAAAGTATTGAAAAATATGCCGATAAACTCGCAGAACGTAACTTCAAACAAGAGTGGCAAGCCATCTTTGAAAATGATAAAACCTTGGCATGTGGATTTAAAACAGAGATAGAACAAACCGACAAAGAGATAGACAAAATGGTCTATGAACTCTACGGGTTGAGTGATGATGAGATTGGGATTGTGGAGGGAGTTTGATGGAAGAAAATAATTTATTTGACAGTCTGTTAGAGCATGCTCAAAAAGAATTAGAAAAAAATGGTGAAGAGTATGATTATGAACAAATATTAGAATATGCTTCAAAACAGTTGATTAAAATTACGCAATCCAATGAAGAAAATAATGTGAATGAATTAAATAATGAATATGACGGTTTTAATAAAAGAAACAATTTACGCTGGAAAACAGGTTTTCAAAAGTTACAAACACTACATCAAATTTCTATTGAGGCAGGCATGGAATTTCAGAAACAGTTTTTGAAATATCCTGAATATGAAACAGATTCTTTACTCGGCGTACTCATGAGGCAACATGCTAATGCTTGTCGGATAACAGGTGAAATTATACATTTACTAAAAGGCGGTTATACAGATGCTGCACTTGCAAGATGGCGAACGCTTTTTGAAATTGTTGTAACATGCTTGATATTGAAGAAGCATGGTAAGGAAGCGGCAGAGGATTATATAAAACATGGTACATTAAAGTCAATCGAGGGAATGCAAGAGTACCAGAAAACCGCTAAAGATATGAATATAGAGCCTTTTAGTGAAGATGAAATAAAGCATGCCCTTGCCATCAAAAAACTATTATCTGAAGATGAGAAATCTTATCATTGGGCAATAAAACATACTAAATATGGTAAGTTTGAAAAACTAAGAGATTATGTTGGACTGGGAAAATGGTCACATAATTATAAGCTGGCAAGCAAAAACATACATGCAGATTATCATGAGATGCTTTCATTGTTTGCTATGTCAGAAGCTAAGGAAGATTTGCTACTTGTAGGACAATCCAATTCTGGAATGGCTACACCTGCTCATATGACAGCTATATCGTTAGCTCAAATTACTTCAGTATTCTTGTCAACTTATATTAATGATGAAAATACAAAATTAAACTATATCAACTCAACAATTTTTATATCTTTAATAAATCAATATACCGACGATGTAGGTGGAGAATTTTTAAAATGTGCTAATGAGGAAGAGAATGAGACTGTGGAGGGAATTTAATGGCAGATAGGGGTGATACCTATAACTCAATTGAATATGCCATGAATACTTCTCTAGTTCCACCTTTCCCAAGGCGGAACTCCTACTTAAACTAAAACTTCATAAAGTTTCCACATGCCAAAAAAATCAAATATCTCGGCATGTGGAAATAAATAAAATATTACAAATTGAAATGTTTTTCAAACTACATAAAACATATAGATATAATTGAGCAAATTTAAAAAATGGAGACAACATGGATTTTGATGCATTAGCATATCCTGATATAGTAGTGATTGCAGGTAGTGAATATAAGTGTAACCGTAATATGAAAGAGAATAAATTATCAATTCCTTATACCGAAGAACCTGATGTTGGAATAGATGATGTCATTAAAGTTAAATTAGGTGCAAGAGATAATGAATATAAAGTAACTGATTTAAAATTTATGAAAGATGGAACATTGGGTTCTGGTACTAAACATCCTCATATGCTCACATTATTCATTGAAAACAACGCAATACAGAAAAAAAATGATTCGGGTAATTCTGTGATAAATATTGGTGCAGTTCATGGTGAACAGTTTCAGATAGGAAATAATAATTCGCAGACAGTAAATATCACAATAAATGATTTAGTCGAAAGAGTATCAAAAACAGATGATGAAGAAGCAAAAACTTTATTAAAAAAACTTTTTGAAAATTCAACTGTTGCAGGTATCATAGGTGCTGGAGTTAGTGCTTTGTTTGGGATATTGTAAAGCTAATAAAAATAACACCCCTGAGAATGAATCTCCACTTTTTAACTCGTTTGTAAGGTGGAACTCCTACTTAAACTAAAACTTCATAAAGTTTCCACATGCCAAAAAAAATCAAACATCTCGGCATGTGGAAATAATCTCAACTCAACTTTCCACATGCCAAACACTCTGGCTACACAATTGTTCTATTTCAGCCCACACCTCCCGAAGCCAAGGCATCTGTCTCTACCATAGGAGTTAGAAAGATATTGGCATGTGGAAACAGATAAATATTTCAAACTGCCATATATTTCCACATGCCATAAAAAATTTGCTACGCTTGAGAATATTTATTGTAAAGAGGCTGAATAGATGAAAAATATTACAACAAATAAAGAGTACCAAAACCTTATAGGAACGATTTCTCAAACTTATGAGAATGGGCGAAGCAGAGCGCTTAGCGCTGTCAATACAGAACTTGTAAATACATATTGGGAGATTGGGCAATATATTGTAGAATTTGAACAGGGCGGAGCAAAAAAAGCAAACTATGGAAAAGGACTTTTAGAACAGCTCAGCAAAGATTTATCGCTAGCTCATGGCAAAGGATTTAGCCGTAGTAATTTAGCACGCTTTAGACAATTTTACATCGTCTATCCAAATTGCGCGACACTGTCGCACAATTTGAGTTGGTCGCATGTTGTTGAACTTTTGAAACTTAGTGATAATGTTGAAAGAGAGTTTTATGAAAAACAAACGGTTCTTGAAAATTGGTCGGTAAGAGAACTACAAAGACAAAAAGAGAGCGGACTGTTTTTGAGACTAAGCGCGGGGAAAAATAAACAGGGGATTATAGAACTTTCAAAAAATGGGCAACTTATAGAGCATCCAGCTGATATTTTGAAAGACTCCTATATCTTTGAATTTTTGAAAATTCCTGAGCCGCACCATATATCAGAAACGCAGTTGGAAAGTTTATTGTGTGATAATTTACAAAGTTTCTTGCTTGAACTTGGGCGAGGATTTACATTTGTAGGACGACAATATCGCGTTACACTGAACAATACACATTACAAAGTTGATTTAGTTTTTTATCATAGAATTTTACGATGTTTTGTATTGATTGATTTGAAAATAAATGAAGTAAAACATCAAGATATTGGGCAAATGAATATGTACCTAGGCTATTTCGCAAATGAGCAAAATATAGAAGGAGACAACCCTCCAATAGGTATTATTTTGAGCAAAGAAAAAGATGAGTTGCTAGTCGAATATGCAACATACGGAATGAACAGTCAACTTTTTGTACAAAAATATCAGCTCTACTTGCCAAATAAAGAGGAACTACGAAAGGAACTTGAAACAATATTGCATAATGAGGAGAGTAAATTATGAAATAAATAGTTGGCATGTGGAAACAGTCTCAAATTGAAATGAGAGTGGATAAGCTCAACAGCAAATTTGAGTTTGACCAAAAAAAAAGAATAATCTTTATTTTGATATAATCACGTCATTATAAATAAGGACATTATTTTGCAATTTACTAATGAAGAATTAAAACAAAAAATTAACGAATTAAAAAATAAATTAAGTGTTACTGTAGTTTCACATTTTTACCAAAGAGATGAAGTTTTTGAAATGGGTGATATTACTGGTGATTCATTAGAACTTGCTGTACGTACTCGTGATGATGATGCAGAATTTGTAGTATTTTGCGGTGTCGGCTTTATGGGACAGAGCGTAAAAGTACTTTCTCCAAATAAAAGAGTTGTTATGCCAAAAGTTGCCTGTTGTGCGATGGCTCGCATGATTGATTCTATGTATTTTGACGATTCTGTAAAATTTTTACAAGACAACGGCATATCTAAAGAAAATATTTTACCAATCACTTATATAAACTCAAATGCAGATGTAAAAGCAAAAGTGGGCGAGATGGGCGGTATGGTCTGTACAAGTTCCAACGCTAAAACTATTATTACAACAGCCATAAAAGAGGGTAAAAAAATCCTTTTTGTTCCGGACAGATGTTTAGGACAAAACATCGCAAACCAGATGGGACTGAAATCATGTGTTATTGGCGATGGAGAAAACCCTAATGAAGCCGACATTATCTGCTACAACGGTTTTTGTTCTGTTCACCAGCTTTTTACAGTTGATGATATTAATTTTTACCGTAAAAAATACCCGGGTATTTTAATAGCCACTCATCCAGAATGTGACCCTTCTGTTTGTGATGCATCTGACTTTGTCGGTTCAACTTCTCAACTTATAAAGTACATTACAGAGTTGCCAGAAGATCAAAAGGTTGCTGTTGGAACTGAGTTCAATATGGTTAATCGTTTAAGAGCTAAAAATACTTATGTACTCTCTTCTACAAAACCGGAGTGTCCGACGATGAATGAAACAACACTGGAAGATTTGTATGTAACTTTGAAAGCTATTGATGATGGTGAGCCTATAAATGAAATATTTATTGATGAAAAAACTCAGAAATGGGCAAAAATAGCACTAGAGAGAATGTTGGCATTATGATAGAAGAATTTGTAAAAGCTACTTTAGCTGAGGATGTTGGACGAGGTGATTTGTATGCTTTGGTTGAGCCGAGTGTAGATGCAAAGGCTGATATTATTGCCAAGTGTGATGGTGTCGTTGCAGGTATAAAATACATAGATGTCTTAGCAGAACTTGAAGGTTTTGAAGTTGTTTGGGGCAAGAAAGACGGTGAGAATTTTATGAAAAATGATATCTTAGCGATTGTTAAAGGCGATTCTCATACACTTCTTAAAATTGAGCGCACTCTTTTAAACATGCTTTTACATGCTAGTTCTATTGCTACTTTAACAAAAAAATATGTAGACATTATAGAACCTTACGGCGTGAAACTTTTAGATACCAGAAAGACTAGACCAATGCTTAGAGTGTTTGAAAAATATGCTACAAGAACAGGTGGGGCTGTGAACCATCGTATGGGTTTAGATGACTCGTTGATGATAAAAGACACACACCTCAAAACAATTAAAGATTTAAAATCTTACATAATAGAAGCTAGAAAACAGATTCCATTTACTGCAAAAATAGAGGTAGAAGCTGAGAGTTTTAAAATTGCGAAGGAAGCTTTTGTCTGTGGAAGCGATATTGTGATGTGTGACAATATGACACCGGAACAAATCGGTGAGATAGTAGCATACAGAGATGCAAACTTCCCTCATATACTTTTAGAAGCCAGCGGAAATATTTCTCTAGAAACTATTGAGTCTTATGCTAAAACAGGTGTAGATGCTATAAGCAGCGGTTCACTTATTCATCAAGCGAACTGGATAGACTTATCGATGAAAATGCATTAATTCCACATGTCAGAATGGCATGTGGAATTAAGTTTTTCTAGGAGACTTTAAATGGCTGATGATCAGGAAAAAACAGAAGAACCCACCGATAAAAAGATTGAAGATGCCCGCAAAGAGGGGAATGTCCCTAAATCTCAAGACGCATCTGGAGTCATTACCCTCTTTGTAGCCATACTCGCTCTTTTGATGCTTTTTCCTGTTATGAGTGAACATACGGTTCTTTTATTTAAATACTATTTTTCTCTGATTGGAATGCCATTAGATAAGGTATCTATGATTGATATAGCCATAATTACAATTAGAGAGTTTATTTTAATTATTCTACCTTTGGCTATTGCTGTGGCAGTAGCCGGAGTTATTGCTGCTATGGCTCAATTTGGATTTTTATTTACTACAAAAGCAGTAATGCCGGATTTTAAAAAGATAGACCCAATTAAGGGTACAAAAAATCTTTTCTCTATGAAAAAACTGATAGAAGGGGTAAAAATAACCTTTAAATCTTTCACTACCTTGGGTGTAGGATTTATATTTTTCTTTTATTCCATAGAAGAACTTCCAACTGTCGCTCTTTTTAGTCTTGGTGAACAACTCGAATGGTTTAAA
>JAGXIA010000054.1 GCA_024635885.1 Helicobacteraceae bacterium
AAATGGTTCAACAGTGAAAAAGGTTTTGGATTTATCGAGCAAGAAAATGGTGGCAAAGATGTATTCGTACATTTCCGTCAAATTAACAGCACTGGATACGGTCGTGTATCACTAGACGAAGGTCAAAAAGTAACTTTCGAACTTGGTGAAGGCGAAAAAGGCCCACAAGCAGAAAACGTTACAGGTCTGTAATTTTTTCTTGAGCGGATTTATCCGCTCAACTTCTTTATCTACATTTTTTAAACTTCAAATTATTCACCCTATTTATTATTAATATTTCCAAAGACAAGTTATGCTAAACTGTTCTATTTTAAAAATAGAGACATAAATGAACAGATTACATCTTAAAAATCAACTATCAACATTATCTTTATCTATGTTTAGAAAAGACTTCTTTGGAATTTATCATGGTTCTTTATCTGCTAAAACAGAATCAAATCGTTTTGTTATTAATACAAAAGAAGCGGTTTTTGATGCTATTGATGAAGAGAGTTTAATAGAACTGTATTATAAAAAGGACTATCGCTGGAATCAAGCGAGCATAGATTCAAATATTCACTACAATATATATTCTCATATCTTAGAAGCCAAATTTATATCATTCACTATGCCTCCATTCACAACAGCCTACTCTATAGAGCATAATATTATAATTCCAAAAGATTATTTCGGTTATACAGAAATAGGTTCTCTTGAGATTATTGATCCCAAGCAGTTTGATAACTGGTATGATAGGGCACAAAGTGAAATATTTCATTATTTTCAAACAAAAAAAACAAACTTAATGGTTATAAAAGGGTATGGTGTCTATGCCTATAATAGAGATTTGCATGAGATGGCAAAACAGCTTGCCATTCTAGAAAAAAGTTGTCGGCTTTTAATGCTTGAAGGCTCGCAGAGTAATGCCAGTTTTGATTAATCTAGCAGCTTTATAGCATCATAAGCGGTATTCATCATCTTGTCTATTTCTTCGTTTGTAATAATATACGGCGGCATAAAGTATATAACATTACCTAGTGGTCGTAATAAAACGCCCTTTTCAAGTCCATAATTATAAACTTTTAGTCCTATTCTAAGTTCTGGTGCATAACCTTTAAGGTTGATTGCACAAATCATCCCTGTTTGTCTAATGGACTCTACATTTTTAAGTTCTAAAAATTTTTGAAGAGAATCTCCCATATATTTTGCAATTACTCTATTTTTTTCAATAATATTGTCATTTTCAAATATGTCTAAAGTAGCGTTAGCACAGGCACAGGCAAGTGCATTCCCAGTATATGAATGTGAGTGTAAAAATGCTTTATGCTCATTATAATTACAGTAAAATTTTGCATAAATATCGTTAGTCGTTAGTACTACTGAAAGCGGTAGATACCCAGCAGTAAGCCCTTTTGAAAGAACTATAAAATCGGGTGTTATGTTAGCTTTTCCGCATGCAAAAAGTTCTCCTGTTCTGCCAAAACCAACCATTACTTCATCCGCAATAAGATGTACATCATATTTATTACATATCTCACGAACTAACACTAAAAATTCTGTGTGATACATATGCATAGAACCAGCACCTTGAATTAGTGGTTCTAAAATAATTGCACTTATCTCATCTGCTTTTTCTTTACATAACTCTTCAAACTCATATGCTGCATCTTGTGCTGCCTTTATTGACAAGTCTGATGGAACTGGAGTTTGAATTGTTTTAAGTAAAAGTGGTTTATAGGTATCTTTGTATAATTCAACATCACCGACACTGAGAGCACCTATAGTCTCACCATGATAAGAGTTACTAAGTGAAACGAAAATTGTTTTATTTTTTTTGCCATCATTTAAATGAGCATGATAACTCATTTTGAGTGCAACTTCTACTGCACTTGAACCATTATCAGAGTAAAAACACTTCTCTAATCCATCTGGTGTTAACTTTACAAGTCTTTCTGAGAGTCTAACAACCGGTTCATGAGTAAATCCCGCAAGCATCACATGTTCTAAAGTGTCTAATTGTTCTTTTATCTTATCATTAATGTATTTATTTGTGTGCCCAAATAAATTTACCCACCAGCTACTAACAGCATCAATATAACTATTTCCTTCAAAATCTTCTAAATAAACTCCATGTGCTTTTTTTATCGGAATTAATGGCAATACTTCATGATCTTTCATCTGAGTACATGGATGCCATAAAACTTCTAAATCTCTATTTTTTAGTTCTAAATTTTTCATAATATTTGCCTATTTCCTAGTTTTCTACAAAAGCATAACAAGAAAGTACAAAAATCATGGTTAATCTTTATCAAGGTTTAATGCTAATTTACATAAAATTACAAAAATATCATACTCAAGGTTATTAATCAATGATTACATGGATGCAGAGACATAAAAAATATCTCATAATTACTATTTGGATTTCTACAATAGCTTTTGTTGGCGCTGGATTTGTAGGATGGGGTCAATACAGTTATGGGGATAAAGCAGGCTCGGTAGCAAAAGTTGGAAAAGTTGAAATTACAATGGGTGAATTACAAAAAGCTTATTCAAATCTTTATAACCAATACAATAAAGTATTTCAAGGCAACTTTGATGAAGAAAAAGCAAAAAGTTTTGGTCTTCAAAGACAAGCTCTTCAGCAATTAATAGATCAATCACTCATTCTTAACTTGGCAGACTCATACGATTTGCAAATCAGTGATGAAGAACTATTGTCCGAGATAAAAAGTCAAGAGTACTTTTTTGATAAAGGTGTTTTTGATAAAGAAATATATAAACAAGTTCTTGCAAACAATAACTTGAAGATGAAAGATTACGAAGAAGATGTAAAAAAACAACTTCTGATTCAAAAAACTCTAAATCTACTTCCTGTGAATGTAAATAAGAATGAAATTGCCATCTTAGATACGATTATGAATATAGCAGATAAAATCAACTATAAGATTTTAAGTGATGAGCAAATAAATATTGACACTTCAGACATTGTTCTAAAACCATTTTGGGAAACAATACAGCATAACTTTATGAACGAAGTTAGTTATGATGTAAGATATATAAAGCAAGCAAAAGTTTCTAATACTTACAAAGAAGCTAAAATCAATGAATACTACCTTGAAAATAAGACCCACTTTAGAGATAGTGAGGGTAAAATACTTCCTTTAAAAGACGCAAGAGAAGCTGTAATATCTGAGTTAAATGAAAAAGCTACAAAAGATTTAGCACTGAGAACATATATAGCTTACAAAAAAGGTAATTTAGCAGAAGACACGGCAGTACAAAGTGTAATAATTTCAGCATCAAAGAACCCATTTAATAAAGAAATTTTAGAAAATATAGCAAAGCTTTCAACAGCATCACCTTTTATGAAACCTGTTTTAATTAATGGTGAGTATTTTACTTTTGAACTTGTTAAAATAAATCAATCGGAAGTAAAGACTTATAAAGATGCTAAAGCAGAAGTCTTGCCTCTATATATACAAGAAAAAAAGAAATCAAGCTTAATTGAGTTAGCAAACAACTCGTTAGCTACATTTAATGGAGAAACTACCGATTTTATTACTAGCATGGATGCTGATCAACTTAAAGATATAAGCATAACAGATGCAAATGAATTTTTAAAGCAACTTTTTACTCAAAATAAAAGAAGAGGTTATATTGGTCTTAGAGATGGGAAAATTATTCTTTTCAATATTTTGGAACAAAAACTGCTTAATAACACTAACGCAAATCAAGGTGATACTGTTTTAAAATTAAAAAGTGCTATGTTCAATGAAGGTCTGATTAAAGACTTGAGAAATAAGTACAAAACAGAGATTTTTATCGAAGGACTCTAACTTGAGTAAAACTGTTTTAGCCATAGATATTGGATCAACAAAGATATGTGCAATAATTGCTCAAATTAACGATGATAATTCTGTCCAGATTATTGGTGCTGGAACGACAAAAGCTCAAGGTCTAAAAAAAGGCAGCATTACAAACATAGAGTTAGCTTCAAAGTCAATTGCTTCTGCTGTTGCTGATGCAAAAAGAGTTTCAGCGAGTGATATTAAAAGAGCTATAGTGTCTATCTCAGGCGCTTACACAAAAAGTTTAAATTCTAATGGAATTGTAAATATTCCCAATAAAGAAATTAGCTTTAAAGAGATAGAACGTGTGATGCATACTTCTTTGTATAATGCTAACATTCCTAATGAATATGAAGTTTTACACGCTTTACCTTTTAACTTTAGAGTGGATGACCAAGACTTTATAGACGATCCACTTGGCATGAATGCTTCAAGACTAGAAGTAGAAACACATATTATCACTACCCAAAAATCGAATCTAAATAACCTAAAAAAAGCCGTTCATGGAGCTGGTGTAGAAGTAGAAAATGTCGTTCTAAGTGGCTATGCATCTTCTATTGCAACTCTAAATAGTGATGAAAAAGAGTTAGGTGTTGCTGTTATTGACATGGGTGGAAATACTAGTAATATTGTTATCCATTCTGGGAATGCTATTAGATATAATGACTTTCTAGGTGTTGGTTCAAATCATGTCACTAGTGATTTATCAATGGCACTTCACACACCGTTAAATATTGCAGACACTGTAAAACTTAATTATGGTTCGCTTTTAACGCCTAGTAATGATCTTATTGAGCTTCCTATTATTGGTGATGAGAATACAACTCATGAGGTTTCACTTGAAGTTGTTCACAACGTCATATTTGCTAGAGTCGAAGAGACTTTAATGATTTTAGCTCAGTTTATAGAAAATAGTGGGCTAAAAGAACAAATAGGTGCAGGTATAGTCCTGACTGGTGGATTTTCAAAAATGGAAGGTATCAGAGATTTAGCGACTGCTACTTTTGGCTCTATTCCAGTACGCCTGGCTCGTCCTATTGAGATGGATGGGCTTTTCGATAATCTACGCACTGCAGAATACTCAACAGCTATTGGTCTTGTAATGTACGCTACATCGTCATATACTCGGTACGAAATAGATGTGAATAAAAAAGTAAGACATAGAAATGAGTCACCTGCTGAGCAGATTAGTGTAAATTTTACTGAGGAGATGGATATTCCTGTTGTTCAAGAAGAAAGTAATTCTTTTATAGAGAAGATGATAACTCTACCATCTAAAAAAGAGAAAAAGAGTGACGAAGCTGGAGCTTTAAACAAATTTTGGAACTGGGCAACCCAGTTATTTTAAAGGAGTAGGATGATGGAACCATTTTTAATTGAAGAAACTAGTAATATAAACGGTGCAAGAATTATTGCTGTTGGTGTCGGTGGTGGTGGTGGAAATATGATTGGTCATATGGTAAAAGAAGGGGTTAACGGTATTGAGATGATGATCATCAATACTGACGCTCAAGTTTTATCTGAGAGTGGTGGTGTTTCTAAAATTCAAATCGGAACTAAGCTTACAAAAGGTCTTGGTGCAGGAATGAAGCCAGAAGTTGGAAAAGACTCTGCACTTGAGAGCTATGATGAAATCAGAAGTGCCCTTGAAGGTGCTGACATAGTATTTATCTCCGCCGGACTTGGTGGTGGAACTGGAACTGGTGCTGCTCCTGTTGTTGCTCAGATTGCAAAAGAAGTTGGTGCTTTAACTATTTCTATAGTTACAAAACCATTTGGTTTTGAAGGCCGTAAACGTCTTAAACTTGCAGAGGCAGGGCTTGAAGAGCTTAAAAAAGAGAGTGACTCAATAGTTATAATTCCTAATGACAAACTTTTATCTATTATTGATAAAAAGATGGGGCTAAAAGAGAGTTTTAAAATTGTTGACAGTGTTTTAGCACAAGCAGTAAGTGGCACTTCCGGTGTTATTCTTTCAAGTGGAAAAAATGATATCAATCTTGACTTTGCCGACCTACAAACTGTTATGAGCCATAAAGGTATGGCACTTATGGGTGTTGGTGAACATGAAGGTGAAAATGCCGCTTATGAAGCGATTAAAGCAGCAATTGAATCTCCTTTACTTGATAACATGTCAATAAATGGAGCGATGGGTGTCTTAGTACACTTTAAAATGCACCCTGATTTTCCACTCATGGAAATTTCTGATGCAATGAATGTTGTACATGAAAGTGCTCATGAAGATGCAGAAGTAATCTTTGGAACATCTACTGATGAATCAATTCCTGAAAACTATATAAAGATAACTATAGTAGCAACTGGTTTTGAAAAAGAGCTAAATAATGGTCAGAACAATAGCGATTTTGTTAGTGAGACACCAGCACCTCCAAAAGCTAAACTTCGTCCAAGACTTGTGGTCGGTGGTGACTTTAATAGTGACTATTTAGACATTCCAGCATACATGAGACAACAACAAGACTAATAAACTCCGTGTACTCCTTTGAACAACTCATAAAGGCCAAAACTCTTCTTGGCCTTAGAGAAAAATCTTCCCTTAAAGAAATCAAACTAAAATATAAAAATCTTATGAAAAAATGGCATCCTGACAAACACAAAAATGATGTTGAAAAAGCAACAAAGATGAGTATGAAGATAAATGAAGCCTATGAAATAATACTGTCATATTGCAATAACTATGAGTATAGTTTTGATGAAGAAAAAATAAAAAGAAGCTACTTTACCCCTGCCGAATGGTGGAATGACAAATTTGGAAATAGATAAATAGTTTACTCTACAGCCAAACACCATTTTTTATAAAATATATTATTGGGTATAAACTGAGCAAAAGAACATATAAAGAAGTGAAAAATATTGAAACATTGTAATTTTTAATTCTCTCTTTATATTTTGAATCTATAAAACCAACTACCAAACCATAAAATGTACCACCAAAGAGTAAGGCATAAATAGCATACCCAACATAGTAATAATCTTTTTGTAAGAAACAAAATGGACAATGGTGAGTTGGAAGTTCATAAATATATGTTCCAAAAAAGGCAATCAAGCTTACTATCGACACAAGAATAAAAATCAAATTACTAATCGCAAAAAGATACCTATTTTTCAAGAAGTAAAAAATGAGTATCAATAAATAATTACTATAAAACAGAGCTAAAAGAACAGGCGTATCAATAAGAAAAATATTTGATATGTAAGAACTTGCAGAGCTTGAATAAAGTGTTCCGCAACAGCTTACAATTCTGTCTATATCAATCGCACTGAACATCAAACCTTCTAAAATCAACTCTGGTATAAAAAAGAAAAATGCACCTATAAAAACACCGAACTTCAGTTTCGTGTAGGGCTGACTTTCTTCTTTCATATCTGCACTGTGAAGCATTAGCCAGTATGCAAAAAGGTACAGGTTGATAATCTTCAGTATTAAAAGATAAGTCCCATAAACAGTAGCATCAACAACCCCTGCTCCACACATTGCTCCGGTTAAGACATGAGAAATTTTATCGAGGGTAAATATGAAAAATAAAAAAAGCGGCACTTTAATTGCAAAGATATACTTTATAATGGTTGCTGCCAGAAAACTCTGTTTTTCTAGTTTATACTGGCTTGTGTCTGTGGAATTAAAATTCCATTTTAAAAATATTTTCACACTTAAGACAAAAGCGATAACAGCAAAAATGAAAAAAATTACATTTAAAATCAGTATTGTTAAGACTTCTGGCATCAAAATCATAGAACAATTTTTCCCTTATGAATCTCAAGCTCTCTGTCCACAAAATCAAGACCAAAAAAGAGTGGGTCGTGTGTCGCTATTATTATAGTCTTGTTAAGTGCTTTAAGCTCTCTTAAAATGTCTATAAAGTGATGAGACAACTTCTCATCCAGATTGGCTGTCGGTTCATCTGCTATGATGATTTTAGGGTTGTTAACATATGCGCGTGCTATTGCCACACGCTGTTGTTCACCACCTGAAAGATTGCGAACAATAGCATTTTCTTTATGCTCTATATGAAATCGCTTCATAACACTTTGAATCTTTTCTTCTACTTCCTTGGCATGTGGATTTAAAGACACTAAAGGAAGTAAAATATTATCTTTTACACTAAGAGTAGGAATAAGATTATATTTTTGAAAGATAAAACCAATATTATCTCTTCTGTAAACAGATGAAAAGTTATCAGAGAGCTTTGATATCTGTTTTGCATCAACTATAACTTCACCGCTTGTAGGTTTGCTCAGAGCCGCTATAAGTGAAAGAATTGTACTTTTTCCACTGCCACTGGCACCTTTTAAAACTATAAGCTCACCCTCTTGTACTGTTAGGTTTATATTATCTAGAGCTGTAACTCTGTCGAACTTATTTGCTTCATATATTTTTCTTATATTTTTTAATTCTATCATTATCTTATCACTTCATCTGCTTCAAGAGTTGCCACTTTCCATGAGGGAATAAGAATCGCAGCTATATAGATAGGCACACTTAGGAAAAATATTAAAAACAGTGTTTGAAAATCAAATACAAAAGGTAATTCAAAACTAGTTTTTAACTGAGAATACCCTGAAAATATATTACTTATTAAAGGAGCTTGAAAGATATAAACATAGGCTAAAGCAAGCCCTACCCCAAAAATGTATGAGAAAAAAGAGATTATAAAGCTTTCATATAATTTTTCTTTGAGCACATCATCTACTGTCCATCCAACTGCTTTTAGAATTCCTATCTCTCTTTTCTCTTCGCTTGTAAGTCCGCTTGATTTATCGTAAATTATAATGAAAAATGTAAAAAGAGCTACAATAAAAAGTACCAAGAATACCCCACTTTTATAATCAAAAATATTTTGATAACTTACTTTTAAATCATGATTCGTAATTATTCTGGTGTCTGGAAACATCAATTTTATCTTTGAGACAACTGTTGCTATTTCTTCAGGATTTGCCACCTTAACAACTATATCAGTCGCCTTTGATTCTTCAAAATTAAAAATCTCTCTAAAGAGATCTTTAGACATTATAATCATGTCATTTGATTCTAATTCTGTGTCACCATCAAATATTCCGGCAATACGCACTTTTTTCAAAGTTCCATCCGGTTTTATGAAGTTAAAGAACTCTTTATAATAGTTACTCTGCATTGTACGTTTAACTCCGCTTCCAACTAACATAGTAGCGGTACCATTAATATCATCAAAATCGAAATCTTTTACAAGATTTGTAAAGCTATTTTTATACTGTTGTTCATATTTGTCAATGCCAACTATACTAAAGTTTACTCTGGCATTTTCAAAATAGTAATAACCCCATACTCTAGCCACAGCATCATTTACTCCTGATATTCCCAATATGTCATCAACTAAATTTACATCTATATCATAATGACGGCCTGCCTTGATTTTTTGAACTATTATCTGAGGAAGAGCGTCAACTGTAGAGTCCAATTCGTATCGAATAGAGTTTGTTATAAAAAATACCGATGTTAAAAGAAAGGTTAAAAGTGTAAAAATTGTAACTATAAATAAACTTTTGTATTTCTGTCTTAGGATTGCGTTTATTGCATATTCTACTAAGTATATATTTATTTTATTTTTCATTTATCTATCTTAGTGCTATATGGATTTATAATATGTGAATGTGAAATAGCAAAGGTTGAAGGAAAGTATTCTCTTAAACTGCCATCGTCTTTA